>JBKOZA010000344.1:0-10700 GCA_046725675.1 Candidatus Methylomirabilota bacterium | reverse complement strand
CGTCGGGCCGGCGGCCGGCAGGACGGGCTCGTGCATGGCGAGGATGGCGGTGATGCGGTCGCCGAATAGCTCCTCGGTGTCGCGCAGATGGCTGATCACTTCCACGGGCGCCCAGGCGTCCTGCTGCGGACGGCGGGCGAGCGCACGCGCGCTCCGCCGCTCGATCAGGCCGGCGATCTGGCCCGGGGTCGAGGCCAGCCGGGCCAGGCGCTCGTCCGGCGTCCGGCGAAACCAGGCGTCCACGCTGGGCCACGGCGTGCGGCGCTCGGCGACGAGCTGATGGAACAGGCTCGACTCGCGCTTGTAGAACCCCTCGGTGTGATAGGAGTCGCGCAGTCGCAGGAGCGCGTAATCCAGGTGATGACCCACCTCGTGAAGCAGCGTGCGCAGGTAGGTGCGGAAGGCCACGACGCGACGCTGCTTGGCCGTGCGCATCCAGAGCTGGATCTTCGGGGGACGGCCGTGCTCGGCGGTGTAGAGGCCGTGCAGCTCTCCCCACTTCGCGTGAGGCCTTGCCGCCAGGACCTCCACCCGAACCGGTGGCACGCCGAGGGCGTCGGTGAGATCGCGGATGAGCCGGTCGCTCGCGTGTTGCACGCGGGCCCGGTCCTCGGTCGCCAGCGCCGCGTCGAGCGCGGACACGGCGGGGTGCAGGGCGGCGGGCCGGGGCAGCCTGAGCTCGACGATCTCGTCGCTCTTGCGGTAGATGGCCTGCTGGGAGCGAGTCAGTCGCGCGTAGTACGCGAACGGCATGTGCGCGGCGCGCGCTACCGTCCTTGCCAGCGCGGCCGCCGCTTTTCCAGGAACGCCTTGGCGCCCTCGAGGCGGTCCTCGGTGGTGCGCAGCAGCGTGGCGAGGTCGCTCTCGAGCCGGACTCCGTCGGCCAGCGACATCTCGATGCCCTTGACGACGGCCTCCTTGGCGTAGCGCAGCGCGACCGGCGCCTTGGCGGCCAGCGTCGCCGCCAGCTCGTGCGCCGCCTTGAGCGCCTCGCCGGCGGGCGCCACACGCTCGACCAGGCCGATGCGCAGCGCCTCGGCCGCGTCGATGCGCGCGGCGGTGAGGATCAGCTCGAGCGCCTTGCCCCGCCCGACCACGCGCGGCAGCCGCTGGGTGCCGCCGCCGCCGGGGATGATGGCGAGGTCGACCTCGGTGAGGCCGAGCCGCGAATCCGCCGACGCGATGCGGATGTCGCAGGCCAGCGCCAGCTCCAGTCCGCCCCCGAAGCAGTAGCCGCCGATGGCGGCGATGATCGGCTGCCAGCAGCGCTCCATCGCCTGACGGAAGTCCAGGCGCCGACGGTGCTCGCGGAACACGGTCGGGACCTGGGGCGCGGTGAACTCCCGGATGTCGGCGCCGGCCGAGAAGGCCTTGGCGCCGGCGCCCGTGACCACGATGACGCGGACGTTCTCGTCGGTGGCAAGCCCTTCGAAGCAGCGCAGGAGGTCCCGCCGGAGCGCCTCGTTCATCGCGTTGTGGACCTCGGGCCGGTTCAGGGTCACCGTCGCGACGCCGTCGGCGACCTCGTAGAGCAGCGTCTCGTAGGTCATGGCCGGCGACGCCTCCGCGTCCTGCCCGGATTCTTCATGATGTCTCTCCCCACGGCTGTCCCGCGGCCCTTCAGCGGACGATGCTTTTCGCTCGCAGCTCGGCGATCCCCGCGGCGTCGTAGCCCGCCTCCCGCAGCACCTGGTCCGTGTGCTGGCCCAGCGTGGGCGGGGGGCCGGGGTCCCGGGTCGGCGTGTCGGTGAACACGAGCGGCTGGCCCATCAGGCGCAGGCGGCCGACCTCGGGATGCTCGTACTCGTGGACCATGTCGTGGTGCTTCACCGCCGGATCGTCCATGAACTCCAGCACCGTCTTCACCGGAGCCGCGGGGATGTCGTGGGCGGCCAGGATTTCCAGCCACTCCGCCCGCGTCTTCTCGGCGAAGCGCTTTTCCAGGATGGGCAGCAGGGCCTGGTTGTTCTGCAGGCGCAGCAGCCAGGAGCCGAAGCGCGGATCGTGGGCGAATTCCTCCATACCCAGCGCCGTGCACAGCTTCACCCAGAACGACTGGTTGCCGCACGCTACGAAGAACCACTGGTCGTCGCCGGCCTTGTACAGCCGGTAGGTCGGGTTGTCGCGGATCAGGGTGGGCTTGCTCGGATAGTCGAGGACGATGCCGGCCTGCAGCGCGAGCACCCCGCGCAACAGCGAGGTCTCGATCCGCTGGCCACGGCCGGTGCGCTCGCGTACGAACAGCGCGGCCAGTACCGCCTGGGCTCCGAGAGCGGCCGTGTAGTAATCGGTCGGGGCGGTCCTCAGATATTGCGGTGGGCCCCCGAAGCCCTGGAGCGTCATGAGACCTCCGAGCGCCTGCAGCAGCGGATCGAAGCCAGGGCGATCGGCGTAAGGGCCGGTGGACCCGAAAGCGCTCACCGAGCAGTAGATCAGCCGCGGGTTCAGCGCCATCAAACGCTCGTGCCCGACGCCGAGCCGATCGGCGACGCCCGGGCGCCAGTTCTCCATGACGACGTCGGCCGCCCGGGCCAGACGCTCGACGATCTCGCGTCCCTCGGCCGTCTTGAGATTGAGGGCGATCGACCGCTTGCCGCGGTTCCAGCCGAAGAAGCCCGGCAGCTCCCGGAAGGAGTCGCCGTCCAGCGACTCCACCTTGACGACGGTGGCGCCGAGATCGGCGAGCATCATGGCGCCGTAGGAGCCGGCGATGTAGCTCGTCAGGTCGACGACGCGGATGCCCTCGAGCGGCGTGAGGTCGGTCGGCACCTCCGCGCTCCTACTTGGCGACGGCGGCGAGGATCAGCTCGCGGTGATACTCGGCGTCGCCGTACTGGGCCTCCAGGCCCTTGGCCCGCTTGAAGTACATGTGCAGGTCGTACTCCCAGGTGAAGCCGATGCCGCCGTGCACCTGGATGGCCTCGCCGCAGACCTTGCGGGAGGCGTCGCCGACGTAGGCCTTGGCGATCGAGGCCGCCGTCTCGGCGTCCTCGGCGCCCGCATCCAGCGCCCACGCCGCGTAGTACACAGCCGAGTGCGAGTTCTCGGTCTCCAGCAGCATTTCGGAGCACTTGTGGCGGATGGCCTGGAAGGAGCCGATCGGCTGGCCGAACTGCTCGCGGACCTTGGCGTAGCCGACCGCCATGTCGAGGCATCGGCGGGCGGCGCCGAGCATCTCGGCGGCGGCCCCAACGCCGGCCCGGCGCAGCAGACGGAGCAGCCGCGGCCCGGCCGAGCCCGGCGCGCCCAGCACCTCGTCGCCGCGGACGGGCACCTGGTCGAACGTCAGCTGCGCGAGGCGCAGGCCGGGATCCATGCTCTGCACCGGCGAGGACGTGAGCCCGGGAGCCAGGGGATCGACCAGGAACAGCGACAGGCCCTCGGGCGCGCGGGCCGGGACGAGCACCACGTCGGCCACGTGCGACCACGCGACGTAGCGCTTGACCCCGGTGAGGCGCCAGCCGCTCGCCGTCTTCTCGGCGCGGGTGGCCACGGCCTCGGGGTTCCAGTCCAGATCGGTGTCGAGCAGCGCGAGGGTGGCGCGGGCCGAGCCGCCGGCGATCGCGCCGAGCCAGCGAGCCTTCTGCGGCTCGGTCCCGGCCGCCGCGATGGCGTGGGCCGCGAGCATCGTCGGCCAGTAGGGCCCGGGATAGGCGGCCCGTCCCAGCTCCTCGAGCAGGATCGCCGTTTCCACCATGCCCAGGCCGCTGCCGCCGTGCTCCTCGGGCAAAGACAGGCCGAGCCAGCCGAGCTGGGCCATCTCTTTCCACGTCGCCTGGCTCTCGCCGCGCGGGTCGTCCCACAGCAGGCGCACGGCGGCCGGCTTGCAGTGCTCATCGAGGAACGCGCGGGCCGAGTTCTTCAGAAGCGTCTGGTCGGGCGTGAAGGAAAAGTCCATGGCTCAGGCCTTCAGGCGATCGGCCCGCACTTCCTTGGGCAGGCCGAGGACGCGCTCTCCGATGATGTTCTTCTGGATCTCCGACGACCCCGAGTAGATGGTGCCGGCCCGCGCCCACAGGAACGCCGTCGCCCACGTCCCTGCCTCGCCCGACGCGGTGTCGATCTCCTCGAACTCCTCGCGGGCGGTCATCACCTGTCCCCACGGGCCCAGGATCTCCAGCGCCGTCTCGTAGTAACGCTTCTCGAACTCCGTGTAGGACAGCTTGGTGATCGACGAGGCGGCGCCGGGCGACTCGCCCTTGTTCAGCGCGGACAGCACGCGCAGGCCGGCGTAGCGCTGGACCTCCAGCTCGGCGTAGAGCCTACCCATCTTCCCCCGCACGCCCGCGTCCTCGATGAGCGGCCGGCCATTGCGCTTGAGCTGCCTGGTCGCCTTCACGAGCTGGTCGAAGGCGATCGCGTAGCGGGTGACGCGTCCCAGCGAGTTGCCGCCGCGCTCGTAGCCGAGCGTGGTCTGCGCGATCGCCCAGCCTTCGCTGAGCTTGCCGATGAGGTCGGACTTCTCGGCCCGCGCATTGGTCATGAACACCTCGGAGAACAGCGAGTGCCCGGTGATCTGCTTGAGCGGCCGCACCTCGACGCCCGGCTGGCGCATGTCGAGCAGGAAGCACGAGATGCCCTTGTGCTTGGGGACCTTGGGATCGGTGCGGGCAAGCAGGATGCCCCAGTCCGCGATGGGACCGCTGGAGGTCCAGATCTTCTGGCCGTTGACGACGAAATGATCACCGGCGTCCTCGGCGCGGGTCTTGAGCCCGGCCAGGTCGGAGCCCGCGTTCGGCTCGGAATAGAGCTGGCACCAGATCTCTTCCGCGGTCAGCATTTTCTTCAGATAGCGCTGCTTCTGCGCCTCGGTGCCGTGCACGATGATCGTGGGCCCGATGAACCCGATGCCGAGCCCGTTGATGGCCGGCGGAGCCTGGATGCGCGCCATCTCGTCTTGAACGATCGCCTGCTGCATCGCGGTGGCGCCCCAGCCGCCGTACTCCCGGGGCCACAGCATCCCGACGTAGCCGGCCTCGTAGAGCTGGCGGTGCCATGCCTTGCGCTCGGCCAGCGTCTTGAGATCGTCCCGTGGAGTGTTGGCCTCGAGCCAGCGGCGTGTCTTCTCGCGAAACGCGCGATCCTCAGGCGAGTAGTGCAGGTCCATCCGTGCCTCCTGGAGTGCCCGTTTGTAACACGCGCCCTCCCCCCAGGCAACGCGCCCACCCCCAGCCGTCACACGAGTGGAGTCACGCTCCCGGTACGAGGCGCGTCACCGCCGCACCGCTCAGTGCACCAGTCGGCAGATCGGTCGCCTGGCCGCCGAGACGGAGACGAGGCGCGTCAGGGCCGCGCGCCGCTCACGCAAGCCCCGCGGTCTGGACGGCAGGTTGGGGGCCCGGCCGCCGAGGGGAGACGAGGCGCGTCAGGGCCGCGCGCCGCTCACGCAAGTCCCGCGGTCTGGACGGCAGATCGGGCGCCCGGCCGCCGAGGCGGAGACGAGGCGCGTCAGGGCCGCGCGCCGCCCACGCAAGCCCCGCGGTCTGGACGGCAGGTCGGGCGCCCGGCCGCCGAGGCGGAGACGAGGAGCGTCACGGCTCCGCCGGGACGCTGCCGAGCGCCGGGGGGGTCTGGGGGGCCATGTCGGGGCCCCCCAGCTGATAGATCGCGGTGTGCAGGATGGAGGCGACGGGCCGAGGCCGATCGCCCGCGACGATCACGAGATCGAGCTCGACGAACTCCCGCCCCTTCTTCTCGAACACCGAACGGACACGGCCGCGCGTGGCGAGTGTCTCGCCCACCCGGGCGCCCCCCAGGTGGCGCACGACGCTGCCCACGTGGATCCAGGGGCCCAGCCGGACGTTCTGCCGGAGCGCGCGGTTGGCCTGGTCCAGGAAGAACGCGGGATGCACCCAGGCGTCGCGGCCTCGGTAGAGCGGCAGCGGATCGCCGACGCGCTCCAGCCACTCGGCGGCGGTCGCCTCGTCGTAGCAATTCACCGGCGTGCCGAGCGCGTCGAGCCCGCGCAGGTGCTCGGGCGTCGCCGCGGGGCGCGGATCGGGCAGCGAGTGCTGCCGGTACAGCGCCAGGTTGACCGGTGTCGGAGAGCCGGCCGGCAGCGTAGCGGCGAGGGTCGCCGCCTCCGGCTCCTCCGCGGTGGCCCCGGTGACGGTGGCGCTGACACCGCGCTGATCGCGCGCCGTCACGCGGCCCCTCGCGTGCACGTCCTCACCGTCCATCACCGGCTTGTGGAAGCGGACGCTGGCGGTGCCTCGCTGGAGCCAGGCGGCGCCAAAGGCGGCGACCAGCGGCTCGGTCAGGTACGCGTAGACGGTGACGCCGGGCACGAGCGCGCCGCGGAAGCCGTAGCGCCGCGCCGTCGCGTCGTCGTGGATCTTGTTCTCGCTGTTCGAGGACGTGTTGCGCGCCTTGACGCGGTAGTCGGGCAGAGGCTCGGGATCCACGCGCGCGAGTGTACGCAGGCCAGCGCGCACGGGTCAACCGCGCGGGAGTCGCGTATAATCCGGCGCAGTGAAAGCGCTCGTCATCGCACTCGTCGTCATCGCCATCATCGTCCTGGCCGTCGGGGCGTGGGCCGTCGGCATCTACAACAACCTCATCGGGCTCGAGCAGGGCGTCAACGAGAAGTGGGCGCAAGTACAGAACGTCTACCAGCGCCGGGCGGACCTCATCCCCAACCTCGTGGAGACCGTGAAGGGCTTCGCCGCCCAGGAGCGAAACGTCCTCACCGAGGTCACCGAGGCGCGCGCGCGGGCCACCGGCGTGCAGCTCACGCCGGAGGCGTTGAACGATCCCAAGGCCATGGAGCGGTTCCAGGCCGCCCAGGGTCAGCTGTCGGGCGCGCTGAGCCGGCTGCTGGTGGTCGTCGAGCGCTACCCCGAGCTGAAGAGCAACCAGAACTTCCTGTCGCTGCAGAGCCAGCTCGAGGGGACCGAGAATCGCATCGCGGTGGAGCGTCGGCGTTTCAACGAGGCCGTGCGCGAATACAACACCCGCCTGAATCTGTTCCCTGGCACCATCGTGGCCCGCCTGGCCGGCTTCCGGCCCAAGGCGTTCTTCGAGGCAGCGCCCGACGCTGCCACGCCGCCGAAGGTGAAGTTCTAGTGTGCTGGCGGCCGTCGTCCTCGCCCTCGCGCTGATCATCCCGCCCGCGCCCAGCCAGCGCGTGAACGACTACGCGCGCCTGCTGCCGGCCGACGCGCAGCGCCGTCTCGAGGAGCGGCTGGCGGAGCGCGAGCGGGCCACCAGCGCGCAGACCGTCGTCGCGATCTTTCCCTCGCTCGAGGGCGAGAGCCTCGAGGACTTCGGCGTCCGCCTGGCCGAGCGCTGGCGGGTGGGCCAGAAGGGCCTCGACAACGGCGTCATTCTCCTCGTTTTCGTGAAGGAGCGCCGCGTGCGGCTGGAGGTCGGCTATGGGCTCGAGCCGGTGCTGCCCGACGCCGTCGCCGCCCAGATCATCCGCGAGACGATCGGCCCCCGGTTCCGGGAGCAGCGCTATGCCGAGGGCCTCGAGGCCGCCGTCGACGCGATCTATGCGCGGGTGGAGACGAAGGGCGTGCCCCCGGCGGCGCCCCGCCACGGCTTGGGGGTGTCGCCGATCACCCTCGGCGTCCTGGCGCTCTTCGGCGTCATCGCGCTCATCCTGGCGCGCGATGCGGTCGGCGGCGGCCGCGCCCGCCGTCACGCCTACACCGCCGGCGGCCGCCGCGGCTGGGACTCCCCCTCGGTCATCGTCCCCCCGATCTTCGGCAACTGGAGCGGCCGCGGCGGCGGTGATGGCGGTGGCTTCTCCGCCGGCGGCGGCAGCTTCGGGGGCGGGGGAGCGAGTGGCGAATGGTAGTGCGAGCCGAACCGCCAGCCTCTGGCGGTGAGGCGAGCCGGTAAGAGGAAGAATGGGAGAGTGGAGGCGCCGAGTCAGCAAGGCGTCGGAGCGTTGACGACATGAAGCACCCCGGCTGGACGCGGGCGCTGTTCTCGGAGGCCGACCTCGAGGCGATTGCCGCCGCGGTGGCCGCGGCCGAGCGCGAGACGTCCGGCGAGATCCGCGTGCACCTCGAGCGGCGCCTGCCGCGCGCCCGGGGCGCGGCGCCGGCGGACGCGCTGGCGCGGGCGACCGAGGTCTTCACCCGGCTCGGCATGCACGCCACCTCCGAGCGCAACGGCGTTCTCGTCTACCTCGCGGTGGAAGACCGCAAGCTTGCGATCGCCGGCGACGCCGGCGTGCACGCGCGCGTCGGCGACGAGTACTGGCAACACGTGCGCAACGCCATGGTCGAGCACCTGCGGGGCGGCCGACCCCGCGACGCCGTGCTGCACGCGGTGGCCGAGGTGGGGGCTGTGCTGCGCCGATTCTTCCCGCGGCGGCCCGACGACCGCAACGAGCTGAGCAACCAGGTCAGCGTGTGCTGAGAAGCCTCAGCCGCGCGCGTACGGGTCGTCGATGGCGACCCGCCAGGTGCCGTCTGTCTGCCGCCGGACGATCTCGATCGCCCGCCCGGACCGCTCGATGAGCACCCCGTCCGGCCCCTTGGCCGACATCGTCCAGTCGTTGTAGACCATCGCGACGTCCTCGCCGGTCCTCACCACCTTCACCACGTTCAGCCGGAACGTCGGCCGCATGGCCACGAGACGGCCGAGCACCCGACGGATGTCGGCGTCTCCTGTTGCCACGACGCCGTCGCGCTGGACGAGGCTCGCCCCTGGCTCGTAGAGCGTCATCAGGGCATCGAGGTCGCCCGCATTGACGTGCTCGCCGAACAGACGGTCACACTCCTCGGGCGTTCGTGCTGGCATGACGTCTCCTTTCCGGTCACCGTGGGGGTCGTGACTCAACGCCCCGTCTGGGCGTCGAGCTTGCGCTGCAGGAACCAGCAGAACCATCCGCGGTAGCGCTCCTGCAGCTCGGGCTTCATCCAGTCCTTGCCGGTGATGGTCCCGCGACAGGCAGGGCTCCCGCAGTGGCACGCGACCTCGTAGTCGAGGTCGTCCGTCGTTGCCCAGTCGATCGTCAGCTCCTCGCCCGGCACCACGTCGCGCATCGCGACCAGCACGATCTGGCCCTGGAGCGCGAGGTTGGGATCGCACGAGTGGTTCGTGTAGAGCATGCTGCCGTGCCGGTGGTCCGGACGCACCGGCGCGATGAACAGGCCGTCGGCGATCTGGATCTCGGCCGCCCCCAGGGTCGGCTCCAGGCGCGCCCACTCGGCCGCCGTGAGAACGTACCCGCCCTTGACGGCCACGATCTCGCCCGGCGCGATCGGTTCCCGCGCGAACAGGCCCTTGCCGTGGATGGGGCTGTCGCGCACCTCCGTCTTGGGGGAGCGATACGTCAGGTCGCTCATGGCAAGGGCGAGCCCGATCATACATTGCGGGCGGTGTATAGTCGGGTGCCATGCACCGCGACGAGATCCCGACGCCCGCGCTGCTCCTCGACGCCGATCGGTTCGAACGCAACCTGGCCCGGATGGCCGCGGTCGTGCGGGCGGCCGGCAAGAACCTGCGCCCGCACGCGAAGACCCATCGGCGTCCCGAGATCGCCCGTCGCCAGGTGTCGGCCGGGGCGCTCGGGGTGGCCTGCGCCAAGCTGGGCGAGGCCGAGGTCATGGCCGGCTCTGGCGTGCGCGGCTTGCTCATCACCACCGAGGTGGTGGCACCGGGCGCGGTGCGGCGCCTGGTGCGCCTGGCCCGCGAGGCGCCGGATACCATGGTCGTCGTCGACCACCCTGACAACGTCCGGGCCCTGGCCCGCGCCGCCGCCGAGGACGGCGTCACGCTCGACGTCCTCGTCGACGTGCACGTCGGCGCCCGGCGCACCGGCGCCGAGCCCGGCGAGCCGGCGCTCGCGCTCGGCCGTCTGGTGGCGGAGCAGCGCCACCTGCGGCTGCGTGGCCTGCAGGGCTATGCCGGCCAGTGCGCGCACGTGATGGGCTGGGCCGCCCGGCGCGACGCCTCGCACAAGGCGATGGCGCCCCTGATGGAGACCCGCGTCCGGTTCGAGTCCGCCGGGCTGCCCGTCGAAATCGTGGCCGGCGGCTCCACCGGGACCCACGACATCGACCTCGAGCTCGCCGGCCTCACCGAGCTGCAGGCCGGCTCCTACTGCGTGATGGACCTCGACTACCGCCAGATCGGCGGCCGCGCCGGCGCGGCGCTGACCGAGTTCGAGATGGCCATCACCGTCGTCGCGACGGTCGTGAGTGTCGCCGCCGATCGTGCGATGGTCGACGCCGGACTCAAGGCGTTCTCGACGGACAAGCCGTTTCCGCCGGAGCCGGTCGAGCGCGGCGGCGTGCAGTACGGTTTCGCCGGCGACGAGCACGGGCGCCTCACGCTCACCGATCCGTCGCGGGCGCCGAAGCTGGGCGAGCGCATCGAGTTCTTCCCCCCGCACTGCGACCCGACGTTCAACCTCTACGATCGCGTGCACGTCGTCCGCGGCACCACGGTGGAAGCCGTGTGGGCGATCGCGGCACGGGGCCGCTCCGACTAGCTCACCAGAATCCCGGGTGGCCGCCCGGTCATCCCAAGCCTTGGGAGGACATGGGCATGCTGCCGGGACTCATCGCTGCATTGCTGCTCGTCGGGCTGGCCGCCGGCCCGTTATTCTGGCGGGTACGCCAGGACCGCCGCGAGGCGCGCGCCCAGGCGATCCGCGGCGACGCCAACACCGCGCTCTTTCACGCTCTCGGGGGCGAATCGCTGGTGGCGGTGCACGTGCAGAGCCCGTCGCTGTGGCGACC
>JBKOZA010000343.1:0-3169 GCA_046725675.1 Candidatus Methylomirabilota bacterium | reverse complement strand
AGGTGAGGACGACGAGCCCGTAGGCGGTGCCGGGGTCGCTCAGCAGGATACGGGCGACGTCGCCCGCGATCTCGACGTCCTCCGGCTGGCGACGCCCGCCCAGGTCGACCGGGTTGTCGGCCTGGGGCGGGAGGAGCAGCTCGCCGAGCTGGGCGCGCGACTGGGGCGTCAGCGTGGCCAGCGGCACGCCCAGCTCGCTGAGGCGATCGGAGGCGATGCCGCAGCCGCCTCCGGAGGACGACAGGATCACGGCGCCGCCGCGCCGCGGGGCACGGTGGCGCACGAGGAAGTGGGCGGCGCGCACCATGTCGTCGGGGTCGTGCGCGAGGACCGCGCCCTCGTCCCGACACACGGCCTCGAAAACTTCCCAGGCGCCGGCCAGGCTCGCCGTGTGCGAACGCGCCGACTTCGCCCCGGCCTGCGTGCGTCCGGTCTTGACGACGAGCACCGGCTTGCCGGCCGCGCGCGCCGCGGCGAGGCTCCGCCGGAAGCGCGCGCCGTCGAGGAGGCCCTCGACGTACACGCACAGCGCCGCGGTCTCGGGCTCGGCGACCATGTAATCGAGGAAATCGCAGATCTCGAGGTCGACCTGGTTGCCGAGGGACACGCCGTAGCGGAAGCCGATGCCGTCGGCGGCGGCGCGGTCGACGATGGACACCATCAGGGCACCGCTCTGACTCACCAGCCCGATCACCCCGTCGGCGAGTCGGTCGGTGTCGAGCACCACCGACGAGCAGAGCGCCAGACGATGGTGGGGCACGATCAACCCCATGCAGTTGGGGCCGATCAGTCGCATACCGCTCTCCCGCGCGATCGCCACCAGCTCGGCCTGGCGGGCCGCACCCTCGGCGCCGGCCTCGGCGAAGCCGGTGGAGATGACGACGCAGCAGCCGACGCCGGCCGCGGCGGCCTCGTGCACGGTCGCCACGAGGGAGGCGCCGGGGACGGCCAGGATGGCGACGTCGGGCGGCGCCGGCGCGGCGGCGATCGCCGGATAGGCGCGCCGCCCGAGCACCTCGTCGCGCCGTGGATTGATCGGCAGGATCTCGCCGAGGAAGCCGTGCCGGACGAGGAAGTGCATGATGCGACCGCCGAACTTGTCCTTGCTGTCGGAGGCGCCGAAGACGGCGACCGAGTGCGGGTGCAGGATGCGCTCGAGGTCCACGCGCGGACGCGCGCGCTGCCCGGAGAGCAGGGCGGTGTGGACGGCGGTCGCCGGTGTCAGGGGAGCGCGTGCCTCCTCGCCACGTCCGAGACCGCCGCACTATATCGCACCGCTCAGCCGAGGTACACTGCGAGGCGACGGAGGGGCGAGCATGAAAAGGCTGGTGGCCGTCGCGGTGGTGGCAACGTTGCTCGTCGCACTTGTCCCGATGCCGGCGGACGCCCACGTCGTGGAAGCCGCGCTGGCGCTGGGTGCGTTCGTGGTGCTCAGCCCGTTCCTGTTGCTGGGCGCCCTGGCCCAGCCGTTCTACGTGCCGCCGCCTGCGGTCTACGCGCCGCCCGCGGCCTACGCGTCAGCGCCCGCCTACCCGGTCAACGCCTATGTCCCGGCGGCGCGACCGGCCCCGCAGCCGGCGGTCAAGCGTGAGGTCGTCTACGCACACGGCCGCTACGTGCTGCTCGGCGACGGCGTGACGAGCGCGTATCAGTGGGTGTGGGTGCCGAATCCGCCGGCCGGCACGCCGCCCCCTCCGCCCCGATAGCTCGCGCGTCTCGTTCAGCGCCACCCGCGATGGTAGTCGCCGCGATGGTAGCCACCGCGATAGTAGCCGCGGTAGTACGGATGCGGCGCGATGATGACCGGACGCGGCCCGACGATCACGGGCGGGCCGACCACGACGGGCTCGGGCAGCGGTGCGAGCACGCAGCCCGCCGTCCCCACGGCGGCGGCCACGGCGAGCACGACTCCCGCGCTCAGACGGCGAAGGCTTCCTGGTCGTAACATCGTGCGATCCTCCCACCCTCTCTGACGGGGGTGGGAGGATCGCTATTCCGGTGGGGTCAGCGCTGCACGGCAAACTTCTGGAAGGTATGACAATCGGCGGGCGCCAGCCCGCGGCTCACCGCGAAGGTCCACGTCACCTCGGCCACGTACACGTCACCGCGCGAATCCACGGCGATGCCGTGCGGGGCGGCAAAGCTGCCCGCCGCGGTGGCCTCGGCTCCGCCCCAGCGCGCGAGGAGCTTGCCGTCGCGGTCGAAGACGCTGACCCGTCCGGGGCGCGGATCCTGGATCGGTCCATGGCGCTGCGAGGTCTGGCCGCGATGCCACCAGAGCTCGGAGACGTGCGCGCGGCCTTGCGCGTCGAAGACCAGGTGCGTGGGTCGCTGGGTGTCGGTCCACTCGGCGAGATACTCGCCGTCGGGACTGAAGATCTGGATACGGTCGTTCTCGCGGTCGCACACGAACACCCGGCCGTCGGCGGCCACGGCGATGCCGTGGGGCAGGTGGAACTGGCCGGGCCCCTTGCCCGACACGCCCCACGAGCGCTTGAGCGTGCCGGTCGGCGAGAACTGGTGCACGCGGCAGTTGCCGTAGCCGTCCGAGACGTAGAGGTCGCCGTTGAGACCCACGGCCAGGTTCGTCGGGCGATTGAAGGGGCCGGAGGCCCGCGGGATGTTGATGGAGTTCTTGCCGTCGTAGCCGGTGTCCGACGGCGTGTTCAGCGTGCCCAGCGTCATCAGGAGCTTGCCGGCCGGCGTGAACTGCCGCACGGTGTGGTTGCCGTCGTCGGTGGCGTACACGGTGCCGTCGGGGCCGATCGTGATGCCGTGCGTGCGGTACGTGAACTCGCCCTCGCCCCACGAGCGCAGGAAGTTGCCCTTCTGGTCGTAGACGATGACGGGATGATCGCCGCGACAGATCAGGAACACCCGGTCCTCGGGGTCGACGGCCACCCCCGCCACGTCGCGATGCACGTAGCCGCCCGGCAGCTGCTCCCAGCCATCGACCACCTCGTAGCGCGTCGTTCCTGACTGCGTCGTCATGACTATCTCCTTGGCGCGTCTTTCGCCGGCGCGTCTTTCGCCGGCGCGTCTTTCGCCGGCGTGTCCTTCGCCGGCGCGTCCTTGGCTGCGGCGTCCGTCCCCGGCGCGCGGCGGGCGCCGGCGGCATCCTTGCCGTCGCCGCCGGGCGCAGGCGCGCCGGCCTCGCGCGGACGCTCGC
>JBKOZA010000342.1:0-1178 GCA_046725675.1 Candidatus Methylomirabilota bacterium | reverse complement strand
AGAGACGCCGCGTCGTCAGGGACTGCGCCAGCACCACACCGGCACCCACCTTCTGCACGCCGCCCTGCGCCGGGTGCTCGGCACCCACGTGGCCCAGGCCGGCTCGCTGGTGGCGCCCGACCACCTGCGCTTCGACTTCTCGCACGGCGGCTCCGTGAAGGACCGCGAGGTCGAGCAGATCGAGGAGCTGGTCAACGAGCAGGTGCAGGCCAACACCGCGGTCACTCATGAGGTGATGGATCTCAAGGCGGCGCTGGCCTCCGGCGCCATGGCGCTGTTCGGCGAGAAGTATGGGGACCGCGTGCGCGTGGTGCGGATCGGGGACTTCTCAACCGAGCTGTGCGGCGGTACCCACCTGGATTCCACCGGCCAGATCGGCTTCTTCAAGGTCGACACCGAGGGCGCGGTGGCGGCCGGCGTACGTCGCATCGAGGCGGTGGCCGGCACCGCCGCCGTCGAGGCCGTGGCGCGACAGCAGCGCGTGCTGCGCGAGATCGGCGACATCTTGAAGGCGGCCCCGGCGGAGGCGCCCCAGCGACTGCGCAAGCTGCTCGACGAGCAGCGGGCGCTCGAGCGCCAGCTGCAGGAGCTGGAGAGCAAGCTGGCGCGCTCGCAGGCGGACGATCTGGTGGCCGCCGCCCGTCAGGTGAACGGCGTGGCGGTCGTGGCCGGCCGGATCGACGGCCTTGACGGCGACGCGCTACGCGCCGTCGCCGACCGGCTGCGCGATCGGCTCGGGTCGGGCGTCGTCTGCGTCGGCAGCGTGGTCGACGGCAAGGTCAACCTGGTCGCCGCGGTGACGAAGGACCTGACCCGGCGCTTCCACGCCGGGAAGCTCGTGCAGGAGGTGGCCCGCGCCGTCGGCGGCGGGGGCGGCGGCCGCCCCGACCTGGCCCAGGCGGGCGGCAAGGAGCCGGCCAAGCTCGACGCGGCTCTCGGCGGCGTGTACGACGCCGTCGCTCGCACCGGCGCGTAAGCCGGACACCCGCAGCTAGTCGACGGGCCAAGTCAGCGATGCTCCGGCCTCACGGCAGCGTGCGCCTCACCGGGGAAGGCGGCCCGGCCGGAGAGGAGTCCTGACGCCGCGGTGGCCACCGGTGGCGCCGCGCCGCCGGTTCCTGCTGCTCCTGCTCGTCGGGCTGGGGCTGATCGTCGGCGCCTGCGCGGGTGTCGGTGGC
>JBKOZA010000341.1:0-9941 GCA_046725675.1 Candidatus Methylomirabilota bacterium | reverse complement strand
GCCGCGAGCAGATCCATCCCCTCCAGGATCGGGTAGAGGAGGCGGCCGACGACCACGGCGTCGTCGCGCACCCGGACGGCGAGCGCGTGGGCGAGGACGGTCTTGCCGGTGCCGCCTTCGCCGACGAGCACCAGGAGACCTTGCCGCCCGAGCACGGCGGCCCGGAGCATTCGGAGCGCGTCGTCGTACTGTCCGGTCAGCCACAGTGACGCGCGGTCGGTCGTGGGCTGGAACGCGCGAGCCGCGTCCGCGGGCTGAAGTCGCACACTTGTTTTCATATTCCGCCTCGGCAGGGGTGTGGGAGCCCGGGGAGAGGGAGACGCAACGACGACGAGAGTGGATCTACCGTTCGTCATCGCGACGCCAGATCGCACGGAAAACGATACTAGGTTGCTCCACGCGACCTGTCAACGGCGATTCGCACGCCGCGTTGACTCGCGTTCTGGCCGGTCCCTATAATCGCGCGCGCCTCGGCGCCGACCGCCGTCGCACAACGTGTCGGGAGGAGCGGTGACCCTCGACGATCGCACGGGCAGCATCGTCCTCGACCAGGTGACGCAGCGGTTCGCGCTGCCGCGCGAGGGCCGTGAGTTCACGGCCGTGGAGGACGTCTCGCTCGACGTCGGCCGCGGGGAGTTCGTGTCGATCGTGGGCCCCTCGGGCTGCGGCAAGTCGACCCTGCTGGCCCTCATCGCCGGCCTCGTGCCCCTCACCGCCGGCCGCGTCCTGCTCGACGGCCGCCCGGTGGAGGGAGTGACGCCCGGACTCGGCTTCGTCTTCCAGCGCGACGCGCTCTTTCCCTGGAAGACCGTGGTCGAGAACGTGGGGCTGCCGCTGCTGTTCCGCGGCGTCGACGCGGCCGCGGCCCGTCCCCGCGTGGCCGAGTGGATCGCCCGCATCGGCCTCACCGGCTTCGAGCACTACCACCCGCATCAGCTCTCCGGCGGCATGCGCAAGCGGGTGGCGCTGGCCATGACGATGGTCTACGAGCCGCAGATCGTCTTGATGGACGAGCCGTTCGGCGCCCTGGACGTGCAGACCCGCAACCTGATGGAGAACGACCTGCTCGAGCTGTGGGCCCAGTTCCGCCGCACGGTGGTGTTCGTCACCCACGACCTGGAGGAGGCGATCGCGCTGTCGGACCGGATCGTGGTGATGACGGCCTCGCCCGGGCACGTCAAGTCCGTCTATACCATCGCCCTGCCGCGTCCGCGCTCCGTGACCGAGATCCGCTTCCATCCCGACTTCGGCCGCCTGTACGAGACGATCTGGAAGGACCTCAAGGACGAGGTGCGCCTTGGCTACGAGCGCAGCCGCCACGGTCTCCCGGGCTGAGATCCACCTCTGGCGGGTCGGCCTTCTGGGGGCGTTCCTGGCGCTCTGGGAGGTGGCGACACGTCGGGGGTGGGTCGACCCGTTCTTCGTGAGCCAGCCCACCGTGCTGGCCCTGCAGATCGGCGACTGGATCCGGAGCGGCTTCATCGTCCGGCACCTGGTGGTGACGCTGCAGGAGACGATCATCGGCTTCCTGCTGGGCACGCTGCTGGGCGTCGCCGTGGGCTTCGCCTTCGCGCACTGGCAGACGCTGGCCCACGTTTTCGACCCGGTCATGGTCGCCCTCAACGCCATGCCACGCGTGGTGCTGGCGCCGCTGTTCATCCTCTGGTTCGGCCTCGGGCTGCTCTCCAAGGTCGTGATGGTCATCTCGCTCGTGTTCTTCGTCGTCTTCTTCAGCACACCGGCATCCGCGAGGTCGATCGCGACCTCGTCAACAACGCGCGCATCCTGGGGGCGAGCCCCCGGCACATGATCCGCCACGTGCTGCTGCCCTCGGCGCTCACCTGGATCTTCGCCAGCCTGCGCACCAGCGTCGGCTTCGCGCTGATCGGCGCCGTGGTCGGCGAGTACCTGGGCGCCCACGAGGGGATGGGCTGGGTGATCTCCTACGCGGAGTCGATGTTCAACTCCACCGGCGTGTTGGCCGGGCTGCTCGTGCTGATGGCGGCCGTCATCGCCATCGACCTGGGCCTCCAGCGCCTGGACGCGCGGTTCTCGTACTGGAAGCCGGTCCCGAAGTGAGCCCACAGGCCAGGGAGGCCGTCATGGCAATGCTCCGGCGTCGTCTCGTCGCGGTCGTCGTCGTCCTCGTGGTCCTCGCCGTGGGCGGGGGGCCGGCCGCCGGGGCGGCGGAGAAGGTCACGGTCGGCATCGGCGGCACGGCCCTCATGGTCTATCTGCCGACCATGCTGGCCAAGAGCAAGGGGTTCTTCACCGAGGAGGGCCTGGACGTCGAGATCCTCGACATCAAGGGCGGCGGGTCGCAGGCCGCGTCCGCCCTCATCGGCGGCTCGGTGGACTTCAGCGCCAACGCCATCGATCACGCCATCAAGGCCAAGGTGCAGAAGAAGGACCTGCTCGCCGTGCATTCGCACGTGCGGCTGCCGGTCATGGGCCTGGTGGTGGCCAGCAAGTACAAGGGTGAGATCAAATCGCTCGCCGACCTGAAGGGGCGCCCCGTGGGCGTCACCTCGCCCGGGTCACAGACCCACATGGTGCTCGGCTACCTGCTGTCCAAAGCCGGCGTCAGGGCCGACGACGTGAAGATCATCGGCGCCGGCGGCAACACCATGCCGATCGCGCTCGAGAAGGACTCCGTGCACGCCGGCATGATGGTCGATCCCTTTTTCACGGCCTTCGTGAAGCAGGGCAAGGGCTTCGCCCTGATCGACATGTTCACCAGCAAGGGCACGCTGGACGCCATGGGCGGCGAGGTGCAGGGCACGACCCTGCTGACGCGCCCGGACGTGGTGGCCAAGCGGCCAGCCACCGTGCAGAAGATGGTCAACGCCCTCGTCAAGGCCAACAAGCTGATCGTGGCCTCCTCGGGCGAGGAGCTGGCCAGGACCTTGCCCAGGGAGCTGGCCGGCGACCTGGCGCTCTACGCGGAGTCCTTCGAGCACGCGCGCGAGGCGTTTCCGCCCGATTCCCTGGTCAGCCGGGAGGGCGTCGCGCGGGTCATCGAGACCATGCGCGCGTTCGAGGCCGTTCCGACCAGCATGAGGATCGAGCCGGAGAGTGTCTTCGACAACCGGTACGTTCTGAAGGCGCTGGGCCGATGAGGCCGCCGGCGATGACCCTCCGACGCCTGACCGTCACTGTGGTGGTCATCGGCCTGCTCGCCCTGCGGGCGCCGGCGGCGGCCGAGCTGCGCGTCTTCGTCACCAACGAGAAGTCGGACAATGTCACGGTCATCGAGGCGGCCAGCGGAAAGGTCCTCGCCACGATCGCCGTGGGCCAGCGGCCGCGCGGGGTCACGGCGAGCCCCGACGGCCGGCGCGTGTACGTGTCCAACAGCAACTCGGATACCCTCAGCGTCATCGACGCCCGCGCCCTCACCGTCGTGCGCAGCGTGCCGGCCGGCGTCGACCCCGAGGGCCTCACGTTCGATCCGGCCGGGACCACTCTCTACGTCGTGAACGAGAACGAGCTATCCGTGACGCTCCTGGACGCCTCCACGCTCGCCATCCTCAAGAAGATCGAGGTCGGCAAGGAGCCGGAGACGGCGGTCGCCTCGCCGGACGGCAAATGGGTCGCCGTCTCCAACGAGACCTCCAACGACGTCCACCTCATCGACACCGCGAGCCGGACGGTCGCCGGCCGGGTGACCGTGCCCAAGAACCCGCGCGGGATGCGCTTCACCAAAGACTCGCGCCAGCTCTGGGTCGCCAGCGAGCAGGCCCACGAGGTCTCGGTGATCGACGTGGCGACGCTGCGGGTCGCACGCTCGGTGGCGACGGGCGGCCAGCGGCCGGTCGACGTGATGCTCACGCCGGACGGCGCGCGCGCGTACGTCACCCACGGCCAGTCCGGTGACGTCCGGGTCATTGAAGTGGACTCGATGCGCGTCGTGGCGGTCATCCCCACCGGACCACGGACCTGGTGGTCGGCACTCACCCCGGATGGGCGCTTCCTGTACGTGACGGTCGGACGGGCCGGGGAGGTGGCGGTCATCGACACCCAGTCGAACGCGGTCGTGCGGCGTATCACGGCCGGAGCGCTGCCCTGGGGCGTCGTCATCGCCGATGTGCCATGAGTGGGCGCCGGTCCTGACCCGGCCGGACGGCCCGCCGCCGCTCAGCGGCTCATGATCCAGTCCCAGTGCCGTTCGGCGCGCGCGAGCACGCGCGGCACGTCCTCGCGTAGCAGCAGGCCCGCGGCCGCCAGCGACTCGGCCGCACGGGTGGCTGTGTCGAGATACGCCCGTCGATCGGCATAGCGGCGCTCGATGCTGAGCCGGGGGTCGCTGGAGCGCTGTCGCTCGGCTTCCGTCCGCGGGAACGGGACGTACGTCCCGAGAAAGTCGCGCAGCTCGGCGGCGTCGGTCCCGCCACCGCCGCGGAGCTGCCAGGGGGTGTAGGTTGCCAGCGGCGCCAGCAGCTCGACGCCGCGCACGCCGCCCCTCTCGTTGCCGTCGGCGTCCACCTGCGACACCAGCGCCGGGAACGGCGAGCCCACCGCCGGCGGCTCTCGGGCGATGACGCCGGCGGCCCAGCCCGGACCGTAGTCGACCCGATGGGCCTGGTGAATCACGCGCGGAGCCGCAACGTCGGGGATGCGCGGGAAGGTGAGCGACCCGACGGGCACCAGGGTGCCGGCCGCCAGTGTCGGGTAGGCGCTCGGCGGAGGCGTCCGCTCGTCTCTCACCCATTCGATCAACCGCACCAGGAGCGCGCGGAGGGTGACGAGGAAATCCAGGGGGTTGCCGTGGTACGCCTGCCCGGCTCGCTCGGACTCCGGGGGTGGGAACGCGCCGATGAAGTGCTGGCCGCCGGCCAGGTGGTAGATGCGCTCGTTGGGCAGCGACGGCACGTCCGCGCGACCGTCGACGGAGGTGTGGATCAGCGAGGCCGCGCGGCCCCAGTACTCGTAGCCGGTGTTCGTGAAGAACGTCTTGGGCCGATGCTCGGGTCGATTGGCCGAGCGCGCCAGGAGCCCGTCGGTGACGCCGGTCTCGGGGTCGGTCTGGGTCCGGCTCGTGAACGGGAACAGGTCGGTCGGAAAGAAGAAGGCGGAGAAGCGGTGGGCGTCGCGCGAGGGCTGGGCGAAGCGATGATTGAAGCTGCCGCGCCCGGCCCCGGCGGTGTGCACGAGCATCCCGTCGAACACCTTGCGCCCGGCCTCGTCGGTGTTGAAGCCCTGGTAGAGGAAGTGGCGCAGGAACCGGCCGCTCTGCGATACCCCGAAGGCGATAGCCGTCGTGACCGGGAATGCCGAGCGCGTGTCGTGGCGCGCCCAGGCGACGAGGTCGCGCACGGCGGCCAGGCCGATGCCGACGACGACCGGATCGCGCGCGCGATACACGAGCTCGTAGATCTTGCCCGGCTGAAAGCCGCCATCAAGGTAGATCCACGTCGGATCGTCGACGGGGCGGCCGGCCTCGGCGCGCGCGAAACGCCAGCGCTCGCGCGGCACGGGGTCCCCCGGCCCCAGCCGGCCCGCGCGCACCGTGAGCACATTGTCCGGGTGCCGCGGATCGGCCACCGGATAGGCGACGTGGCCGCGATGGCCGAGCGGCAGCGTCGGCGTCGCCCGCTCGACCGTCCAGTCGCTGCGCACGAGGCCCTCAAGCGCCTCGCCGTCGCCGGCGGCGACCGGCGCGCGCAGGCGCAGGAGGCCCGATTGCCTGGGGACGTCGAACTGCCAGCCCACCCAGATCAGCGTGAGGCCCAGACGCGTCAGGAGGCGATCGCCGAAGTCGGCGTCCGTCGTGGGATCGAGCCGCCAGGGGGCGCGATCGAAGTAGGGTAGGAGTGCCTTGCCGCCGCGGTTGCTGACCTCGAGCAGCGCCGTCGATCCTCCTGCGGGCGGACGGCGCGGCCGCAAGACCACGAAGTCCGCGGATGCCTCGACCCGTCCGCGTGGGTTGCGGGGCGCGTGGTCGAGATCGACGATGACCACATTGGCCGGGTGCGTGGGGTCCAGCTCGATCTCGACACTGCCCACGAGCTTCTCGTACTCACCGCCGAGCACCTCTTCGCGGGACATCACGACCAGCCGCCGCACCTCGGCAGCGGCCGGGGCGGCGGCGGCGAGGACGAGGGCGAGGAGCACCAAGGCGACGGACGCGCGACCGGTCATGGCGGAGTGTAGCTCACGCGGTGGACGCGGTCGCCATGGTCGTCGGAGACGAACAGGCTGCCATCACGACCGACCACGAGGTCGACGGGTCGGCCGAGCACGAGATCGCGACCCCGCCACCCGGTAGAGAACGGCTCGACGCCGATGGCACGACCGCCCCGGAACCGGATGCGGGCGATGGCGTAGCCCGCCGGCGTCAGTCCCGCCCGCGAGCCGTGCAACGCCACGAAGAGATCGCCGGCATACTCGGGCGGGAACTGGGTGCCCGTGTAGAAGGCCAGGCCGAGTGGTGCCGCATGCGCCGGCAGCTCGACGGCCGGCAGCGTCAGGGCCTCGCAGCGACTGGACTCCGCGAAGCTCGGGTCCGGGAAGAAGACGCGCCCCTGCGCGTAGCAGCGGGGCCAGCCGTAGACGGCGCCTGGCCGGACATCCGTCACGTAGTCGGGGGGAGCACCCCCGCCCGCCCAGTCGCGCTCGTTGACGGTCGTCCACAGCGCGCCCGTCGAGGGGTGGAACACCAGACCCACCGGATTGCGAAGCCCGGTCGCGTAGCGCTGCTCGCCGCGGCCGTCGGCATCGTAGCGGAGGATGGCGGCCCGGCGTGGATCACGCTCCTGGCAGGCATTGCACGACGAGCCGATCGCGACGTACAGCTTGCCGTCGGGGCCGAAGGCGATCGAGCGGGTCCAGTGGTGCGTCCGGTCGGGCAACCCGCGGACGACGACGGTGGGCTCCACGGCGGCCAGCGTCCTCGCGTCGTAGCGGTAGCGGACGATGCGATCCGCCTGGGCGACGTAGAGGTGCCCGCGCCTGAAGGCCAGGCCGTGCGGCAGGTCGAGGTCGTCGAGGACCGTCACGGCGGTTCGCGCCCGGCCCGGCGCCGTGCGGTCGGGTAGCGCCACGACTTGTCCGCGAGCAGGGACGGACACCAGCAGGACGCCGGCCGGGTCGACCGCCAGCGCGCGGGCGCCACCGAGGCCGGCGGCGAAGACCTCGATGCGGAACCCGGCAGGGACGGTGATCCCATCCGCGCAGGCCAGGCCGGAGACCAGGAGCACCAGAGCCGCGAGCAGCCACCACGCCGTGATGCCCGTACCGTAGCGCCGAACCCCCAGGGGGGCAATCGCACTAGAATGGCGGCACGAGCTCGACACCACCAGGAGCTGCGGGGGGACGATGACCGAGACCGACAACAAGCACAACCTCATCGCGCAGTGGGCATTCGATACGCGCCCGGTGCTGCTTCGATTCCATCTGTGGCTGGAAGACGTGGAGGTCGACCGCGCGCAGGCCGAGCCCGTGTCGGCGTACACGTTCACGCCGCGCGGCATCGCCCGGTGCCTGGCGATGACCTCCGCCGCGACCGCGCTGGGCACGCGCCTGTTCGGCGAGTTCGGCGCCGGCGTCGGCCAGGACAAGGCGACGTACAACCAGGTCAAGAAGTCGGCGGACGCGGTGAGCGCCTACGTGATGAGCGAGGGCTTGTGGCACCTCAGCCGGACGCTGCCCGAGAACCACGCCCTGATGGTGTGCCTGGGCGAGGGCCTGATGCCCAAGGCCGGCGAGACCCCCGAGATGGGGGCCAATCCCATGCTGGGCTTCGGCCGGGTCTACGCGCGGCCCGAGCTGGCCCGGACCGTCGAGCGCCGCGTGCGCCGCCTGCTCAACGAGCCGGGACACACGTTCGAGCAGTTCTACGGCTGGCTGCAGAACCGTGGCATCACCCTATGGGGCGCCGCCGTCGACACGCTGGAGAACACCTCCCGCTTCGCGGAAGGCAAGCTCACCGGCCCGATGGCAGTCTTCCACCTCTTCGACTCGCCCCTTCGGCTATCGCGCCCTTACGAGTCGTACATGGGCTGCCTCACGGTGCCGGCGCGCGTCGCCGAGGCGGCCGCCAGCGCCTCGGTCCTGCTCGACTACCGGACGCCACGCAAGCAGCTGGTCGAGGCGATCGAGGCGGCCTACCCCGGGGTGAGGCGCGAGCA
Organism: Candidatus Methylomirabilota bacterium; assembly: GCA_046725675.1. Classification (GTDB taxonomy): domain Bacteria; phylum Methylomirabilota; class Methylomirabilia; order Rokubacteriales; family CSP1-6; genus AR5. The sequence goes on along the minus strand of JBKOZA010000341.1, from coordinate 1,815 downwards.
CATCCACGTGTGGACCCTGCGCGGCAAGAGCCGCGTACATCGCCTGGGCCGCCTGTGGGAGGAGTGGGAGAAGCTGGGCGTGCACCTGGTCGAGGACGGCTGGAAAGCGCCGTCGGGCCTGGAGCTCTTCACCGACTCGGGAACGTACGCGCCCACCTTCCTCGTCGGCAGCTGGCGCGACGCCGCCCAGGCCACCCACGTGTTCCTCTGCGACGGCTACGCGGCCACCGCCGAGGCCATGCAGGCGGCCAGCCTGTCCGACGTCCTCGACGTCCACGCCACGATGGCGATGTTCTCACCCTCGTTCGAGCAACCCTGCGACGTCGAGGCGCGGCTCATGCAGCTCGATCCCTCGGCGCCGGACTTCGCGCAGCGGCTCGGGGAGGTCGTCGGCGTGCGCGACCTCGAGGCCGGGCGGGTTCGCTCCTACGCGGAGGCCATCCGTGAGGCGGCCGACTCCAACATGCCGGTGGGCAAGCGTGGGCTGCAGGCGGACGACTTCTTGCCGGAGAAGGACTGGAAGGTCCTGGCCAGCGTGGGCTACATGTGCGACGACCCCTATACGGGCGCGCCCGGTGTCACCCAGGTCGCCGACGGCGTCTACCGGGTCACCACACGGCTGGCCACGCGCAAGGCCTCCAGCCGCATCACCTTCACGCTGCGGCTCATGGAGTCGCTGGAGACCACGCGGCAGGTGTTCAGCCCTCTCCTCGTGCGATTCCTCTCCGGCGTCGACTACACCACCCGGCCGGTGAAGATCTCGGACTCGGGGCGGATCCGCAACGAGCTGCAGACGATGATCTCGCAGGCGCTCGAGCACGACGGCGAGCGCATCCGCGTGCACTTCGATCGGATCAATGACAAGGTCCTGTCACGGGACAAGCAGGCGAAGATCCGCGGGGTGCTCGAGTGGTACAAGGTCCACCACCCCGTCTGGTTCGAGTGGCTGGAGGTGGTCTGACTCGACTACCCCGGACGCGGGCGCCGGAGCTGCGACCATGACATGCCGACGGCCAGGATGGCGGACACGACCAGCAGGCCGAGCCACGAGATGGCGTCAACGCTGTCGATGGGCAGCCAGCCCCAGGAGGCCACGAGCCAGAAGAACGCCGCGAAGAACGCGTTGGCCAGCAGCAGGCTCAGACCGCCGATCGAGCGCAGGGTGGCGCGCAGGCAGATGACCCAGCCGATCAGCAGCACGACGCCGGCGAAGACGAGCAGCGGCCGCCACTGCCACCCGGTGCGTTTCGCCCAGGCGTAGTACGAGTACCGAGTGGGGTTGTAGCTGGCGCCCGCTACGAGAAGGGCGAAGGCGAAACGGGCGGCGAGCCCGCCGAGCGTCAGACGTCCCACCATGGGCAGCGCGATTCTGTCGCGGGACGGGCCGAGGGTCAACCGACGGCTGCCGCGACCGCGCCTCGGGGCCGGTACGGGTCGCTTCTAAGCTGGGTCCGAGGAGCCGTGGCGGTATATAAAGTTTCGAGGGGCAATGTGAAACGCCGGACCATCATCGTCGCGATCCTGGCCCTGCTGGCGGCGCCGGCCCTGGCCGATACTCCACCCGACACCGTGTTCCTCGAAGAGCTGACGTGGCCGGAGCTGCGAGCGCTGGTGCAGGCTGGCAAGACCACGATCATCCTGCCGATCGGTGGCACCGAGCAGAGCGGCCCACACCTGGCGCTCGGCAAGCACAACGTTCGCGTGCGCGCGCTGGCCGAGCGCATCGCGCGCGCGCTCGGCAACGCCGTGGTGGGCCCGGTGATCGCCTACGTGCCCGAGGGCAGTCTGAGCCCGCCCACGGGCCACATGCGCTTC
>JBKOZA010000340.1:0-1371 GCA_046725675.1 Candidatus Methylomirabilota bacterium | reverse complement strand
TTGCCGCCGACGGCGACCCGCGCCGAGCTCGTCCAGCTCGCGATGCTGCGCTGGCGCATCGAGCGCGACTATCAAGAGCTCAAGGACGAGCTGGGACTGGATCACTTCGAAGGCCGCGGCTGGCGGGGCTTTCATCATCACGCCGCGCTCTGCATCGCCGCGTATGCCTTCCTCGCCGCCGAGCGACTGGCGCATTTCCCCCCTGAGTCGCTCGCCTTCCTCCGCCCCGCTCGTCTACCCAAAGGGTTCACGCCGCGGGGCGCTCCCCGTGCGTCCTGAACGGCATGCGCCGGACTCCATCGCGACAATGTCCCGGCTCCTGGCGTGGACGTTGGCGCGAGGACGGCCCTGTCTCGTCTGTGGGCATCGGCGATGAGCCTCTTTAATGACACAGTAGTATTAGCAGGTTGCTGACAAAGTCGACGACATCACAGTTTTCCTGCTCCAGGGACAGCGACGTGCCGTACGCTGCGGCGCAGGAGGAACTGGCCGATGATGGGACAGGCAGATCCGCAGCGGACGCTGTTCTACCAGCTGTCGCTGGAGACCTTTGTGCCCGCGGAGCATCCGCTGCGCGCCATCCGGCCGCTCATCGACGACCAAGCGATCCGCCACGCCTGCCGGGATTTCTATGCGCCGATTGGCCGGCCATCGATCCCGCCCGAGCAGTTGTTCCTGGCGCTGGTCGGCGGCTATCTGCTGAGCATCACCAGCGAGCGGAAGCTCGTGATGGAGTTGCAATGCAACATGGCCTTGCGGTGGTTCGTCGGCTTGAACCTGGACCAGGACGCCTGGGATTCGTCGACGTTCAGCCAGAACCGGCGCCGCCGCTTCGACCAGGCGGGCCTGCTGGAGCAGTTCTTCGACGACACGATCACGCGAGCGATGGCCGCGGGGCTCGTGAGCCGCCACGTCAGTGCCGATGGTACGCTGGTGCGCGCCAACGCCAGCTTCAAGAGCTTCCTGCCGATCGAGGTGGCGCTCGACCCCGTCGAGTACAAGTGCCGGCTGCGAGCCCAGGATGCGGCGTCGGACCACGAGGGGCCGCCCGACCCGGGCAATCCGACGGTCAATTTCCGCGGCGAGAAACGCAGCAACACCACGCACCGCTCGGCGACCGATCCGGAATGTCGGTTCGTCTCGAAAGGCAGCTCGGGGACCGGCGCTTATCCCGGTTACACGGTGAATGCCCTCATGGAAAACCGTCATCGCTTCCTGCTCGGCCTCGGGGTGGAGATCTTCCAGGGCACCGCCTCGGAGAAGGCCGGCTGTCTGGCTCTGCTGGACCGCGTGAAGCGCCGGCTGGGGTTCGCGCCCCTCACGCTGGGCGCCGACAAGGGCTTCTTCCATGAGACCTTCATTGAGGCGTTG
>JBKOZA010000339.1:0-6095 GCA_046725675.1 Candidatus Methylomirabilota bacterium | reverse complement strand
GAAGGCCTCGGGAAGGACGCAGACGACGCGGATCCGCGAATCGTGCTCCTTGAGGCGTCGCCCGAGGCCGGTGATGGTTCCGCCGGTGCCGACGCCGGCGATCACGTGGGTGAGGCGCCCCTCGGTCTGGCTCAGGATCTCGTCGGCCGTCGTCTCGTAGTGCGCGCGCCAGTTGTCGTCGTTGCTGTATTGGTCGCAAAAGAAGTACCGGTCGGGGTCGGCCTTCGCGCGGCGATGCACCTCACGCAGGGCTTCGTCGTAGCCCAGCAAGGGATCGGTCGCCGTGAGCCGGGCGCCGTGCGCGCGCATCCGCCGCTTGCGCTCGACGCTGGCATTGTCCGGGATGACGATCTCGACCGGCACGCCGATGATCCGGCCGACCATCGCGTAGGCGATCCCGGCATTTCCGGACGAGCTGTCAAGGATGGTCTGGCCGGCCTGGAGTCGGCCGTCGTCGAGGGCGCTCAGGACCATGCGCAGCACGGGACGGTCCTTCAGTGAGCCGCCCGGGTTGAGGCACTCCATCTTGGCGAACACCTCGACCTCCGGGAGCTCCTCTCGGAAGATGGGCACCGGCACCAGCGGGGTATGGCCGATGGCGCGTAGAGCCGGGTAGCGCTCCAGCCACCGTTCGATGCGGGGATCCCAGGACATGACCATAATCATACGCGGCCATCCCACACGAGCGGACCGAGCGAGAAGGAGAACCCATGAGCGATCAGAGTCAAGCTCCCAGCCCCCCCGATCTTCGGGCCGGGATTCCCATTGACACGCTCGCCGATGGTCTTCCGCTTCTCGGCCACGTCGATGGCGAGACGGTGATCCTGGTGCGGCGAGGCGAGGACGTCTTTGCGATCGGCGCGACGTGCACCCACTGGGGTGGCCCGCTTGCCGAGGGACTCGTCATCGACGCGACGGTGCGCTGTCCCTGGCATCACGCCTGCTTCAGTCTCCGCACGGGCGAGGCCTTGTGCCCGCCGGCACTCAACCCTGCCCCGGTCTACGAGGTCGTCCAGCGTCAGGGCTCGGCCTTCGTCACGGGGAAGCCGGCGACCCCGGGAACGGTGCGGCGGCGCCCTCACCGCGGGAGCGGGTTGGCGTCGGTGGCCATCGTGGGCGCGGGCGGCGGCGGAAACAGCGCAGCCGAGGAGCTGCGTCATCTCGGGTTCGAGGGGTCCATCACGCTCATCGATCCCGACCCGCACACCCCTTACGACCGACCGAACTTGTCGAAGGATTACCTGGCCGGCACGGCCCCCGAGGAGTGGATTCCGCTCCATCCTCGGGCCTACTACCAGGAGCTCGGAGTGGAGTTGCTGCTCGGCCGCCGGGCGGCGAGTCTTGACCCGGCCGCCAAGCGCCTCACGCTGGACGACGGCACGGCCCGCCGCTTCGACGCCATCGTGCTGGCGACAGGCGCCGATCCGGTGCGGCTCGCGATACCGGGCGACCACGGCCCGCCCATTCACTACCTGCGTACGCTCGACGACAGCCGCGCCATCATCCGGGCCGCCGAGGGCGCCCGGCGGGCGGTGGTCCTCGGAACGGGCTTCATCGGGCTCGAGGTCACGGCTGCGCTCCGCGCGAGAAACGTCGAGGTGCACGTCGTGGCGCCGGGCCGGCGACCGCTCGAGCGGCTGCTGGGTTCGGAGTTCGGTGACTTCATCCGCGCCCTGCACGAGCAGCACGGCGTCGTCTTTCGCCTGGGCCAGACCGCGACCGCTCTCGAGCCCGGGACCGTCGTTCTGCAGCACGGCGAGCGACTGCCCGCGGATTTCGTCGTGGCCGGCGTCGGCGTGCGGCCCGCGACGGCACTCGCCGAGAACGCGGGACTTCGGGTCGACGATGGAATCGTCGTAAACGGCTTCCTCGAGACGGCGGCCCCGGGCGTCTACGCGATCGGCGATGCGGCGCGCTGGCCGGATCCGCGGGGCGGCGGTCGGGTGCGGATCGAGCACTGGGTCGTGGCCCAACGACAAGGCCAGGCTGTCGCGCGCACGCTGGTCGGCGAGCGTGCGCCCTTCACCGCCGTGCCCTTTTTCTGGACCCACCCGTACGACGTCGCGATCAGCTACGTCGGCCACGCCCAACGCTGGGACGCGATAGAGATCAGCGGCCGCTTCGAGGAGCGCGACTGCAGCGTGCGCTATCGGGTCGGGGGCCGCGTCGCCGCCGTGGCGACGGTCTTCCGCAATCGAGAGAGCCTGGAAGCGGAGCGGGCCCTGGAGCTCGAGGTGGCACCGTCATGACCGTCCGGTGTCCCGGGCATGGGCCGTGCCGCAAACCACGAAGCAACGGCCGAGCCCGCGACCGCAACACAGGCGGCCATGAACGCCAGCCGGTAGCTCCCGGTGACGTCGAAGAGCCAGCCGCCGAGGAAGGGGGCCGATCGCGCCGCCCAGGCCGCCGCCCGCCTGGACCAGATAGTACTGTCCGAGCGACGTCACCTGGCCAGTGAGCGCCAGGGCGACGCCGAGGATCACCCCCCCACGCGAGCGCGTTGACGGCGGTCGACACGCCGACCACGGTCCATCGCTCCGACCTCAGTATCGAAAGATCAGGCAGGTGGTCGTGCCGTGCGCAAGGAGGCGCCCCTCGGTGTCGGTCAACCGACCTTCAGCGGTGCTGATGCGCCGGCCGCGAAAGACGACATTACCTTCGGCTCTCACTGGCCCCGTTTCAGGCGTGACCGCGCGCACGAGCGAAATCTTGAACTCGAGCGTCGTTTGACCAAACCCCTGGTCCAGCGTCGAGTGGACCGCGAGCCCCATACAGGAATCGAGCAGAGTCGCCGCGAGGCCGCCATGGACCGTGCCGGCCGGGTTGAGATGGGCGGCGGTCGGCTCGGCCGCGATGGCCGCACGCCCGTTGGAGACCTCGACGATGTCATAGCCGAGCGTTTCGGCCATGCTGTTAAGCGGCAGCGCGCCGGTGACGAGACCCTGCACGAATTCCAGGCCGCTCATCGTCCGTTGCTGGTCGCCGCTCACGACGCCATAGCGTTTTTCACCGGAGCCCTTGGTCATGGCCTCTCCTTGCGCCATGTTGCGACAGTGGCGACCGTCAGCAGCGTGTCAGCTCGCCGGGATCAGGTGGAGGGAGACGGCCCGTCGAGATCGCCGCGATCGAGCGTCGGGCGCCCTATCGCAGATCAGAGAGGCCCAGAGGTGCTGAGCGGCATAGGCGCGCCAAGGTCGCCACGGCTCGGCTCGGCCCAGGAGCTCACGTGAAGACCGCCGGCGTCCTTCCAGATGGGCCAGCGCGCGCATGAGACCGACATCGGAGGCTGGAAAGGCGTCCGGCTCCCGCAGCTGACGTAAGGCGATGTAGTGCGCCGTCCATTCGCCAACCCCGCGTATGGACTGCAGCCGCTGGATCGCCTCGTCGAGCCCGCGGCTGGCGCAGAAGAGATCTGGATCGGCAACGGCCGCGGCAGCGACGGCGGAGAGCGTGGCCGCCCGGCTCCTCGGCATGCCGAGAGTCCTCAGCTCCGCACGCGCCAGCACCTCCGGTCGCGGGAAGACGTGGGTCAACGCACGATCGGGCTCCACCAGGGGCTCCCCGTGTGTGGCAACCAGGCGCCCGGCCAGACGGACCGCGGCGGGGACCGTGATCTGCTGTCCCAGCACGGCGCGGATCGCCAGCTCGAAGCCGTCCCAGGCGCCGGGGACGCGCAGCCCCGGTCGCCTCCTGACCAGCGGCGCCAGGGCCGCATCCTTGGCGAGATGGGCGGAGATTCGAAGCGGATCGGCGGCCAGGTCGAATACGCGGCGGAGCCGCGCGATGATGACCGGGAGCGCTGACAACCTGGGGAACCGGATCCTCGCGCGCAGCGCGTGATCCTCGGCCGGTCGAACGGAAACGATCCCCTGCCGGCCGTCCAGCTGGATGGTCCGCGAATAACAGCGCTCGTCGACACGCTCGATGCCGGGAATGGCGCGAAGCCGCAGAAACTCCAGCGTGCCGGGCCAATCGTAGGGAGGCTGATAGCGCAGAAGCAGGCTGATTTCGCCTCCCGGGCTGGTGGAGACCTCCGGACCGCTTCCGCGCCGCAGGGCGCACGGCGCACGGCCGAACAACGTCTGAAACGTCTCGTTGAATCTGCGGAGACTGCCGAAGCCCGCCGCAAACGCGATCTCGGTCATCGGCAGGGACGTCTCGTGAATGAGCTGCTTGGCGAGAAGAACGCGGCGGGTCTGAGCGACCGCGACCGGTGACGCACCGAGGTGCTGGCGACAGAGCCGCCGGAGCTGTCGCTCGCCCAAACCCAGACGGCCGGCCAAGGCCTCGACGCTTCCCTCGTTCAAGGCTCCCAGCTCGATCAGCCCAAGCGCCCGGGACACCGTGCTCGACGTTCCCCGCCAGGCGCCGGTGTCCGGGGCTGTCTCCGGCCGGCACCGCAAGCACGGGCGGAACCCCGCCTCCTGAGCCGCGGCCGCCGTGGGATAGAACGTCACGTTCTCCGACCGCGGGGTCCGCGCCGGGCAGACGGGACGGCAATAGGTGCCCGTCGTCTTCACGGCCGTGAAGAAGCGGCCGTCGAAGCGAGCATCACGCAGCTCGACCGCGCGGTAGCACGCGTCGTGATCGAGGTCCACGCGGAGATACTCGCCCGGAGGATTGTCGCCGTCTAGCGGTTTTCGGACATCGTCATCGACGGTGCGAGCGGCGATCGTGTCGGCAGCCTCAACACCGACCCCGCCTCCGGGCCTTCCGGTGCTACGACAGTGCGGTAAGCCGCTTGCGATTTAGCGGCGGGCGGTATAGAAGGGCCGCATGACTCCCCGGCCCGAGGAGGTCGACGTAGCCCCGTCCACATGACGTGTAGCGGCTGCGGCTTCGAAGCACCCGCCGATTTCGCGTTCTGCCCCAAGTGCGGAGCCCGGCTCGCCGGTGCTCCCGCGCCTCCGCCTCCGCCCGCGCCCACAGCGGCGCCCGACGGCGACCGCCGTCCCGTTACCGTGCTCTTCGCGGACCTGGCCGGGTTCACCGCACTCAGCGAAGGACTCGATCCCGAGGACGTGCGCGCGATCCAGGCCGACCTCTTCCGGGAGATGTCCGCGTCCGTCGAGCGCTACGAGGGGTTCGTCGAGAAATTCGTGGGCGACGCTGTCATGGCGGTCTTCGGCGCCCCGCGCGCCCACGAGGACGATCCCGAACGCGGGCTGCGCGCGGCCCTCCTGATGCGCGAGCGGATGGAGGCGCTCAGCCGTCGCTGGGAGCGACGGGTGGGACGGCCGCTGGCGCTTCATATCGGGCTGAACACCGGCCCGGTGGTGGCGGGCCGGATCGGCTCGGCCGCTGACGCCGCCTACGCGGTGACCGGCGACACCGTCAACACCGCCTCTCGCTTGCAGAGCGCGGCGCCACCGGGCGAGATCTTGATCTCCGACGCGACGTACCAGCTCACGCATCACGCCTTCGAGTTTGCCCCGCGCGAGGAGATCCCGCTCAAGGGCAAGAGCGAGCTGGTGGGCGTCCATCGCGTGCTGGGCTCGCTGGCGGCCCCGCGCTCGGCACGCGGCCTCGAGGGTCTCGGGCTGGCCGCGCCCCTCGTGGGCCGCGAGCCCGAGCTACGGCGGATGGAGAGGGCCTTCGAGGACATGCGGGCGGGGCGCGCCCAGGTGCTGAGCCTCATTGGCGAGCCCGGGGCCGGGAAGTCACGGCTGCAGCGGGAGTTCTTCGGGCGCCTCGAAGCGGCCGGGCGCCTCGAGGGCACCACGATCCGCCGCGCGGCGTGCTCGGCGCTGGGCGAGCAGACCTACGGGGCGGTCGCCGCGCTCCTGCGCGACGCCTACGGGGTGGAGCACGGCGCGTCGGTCGAGGTCGCGCGGAGCCGTCTCGCGGCGGGCCTGGATACGCTCGGAGTCGGTGCCGAAGATCGCGCGGCGATGGTGGCGGCGCTCGCCCAGGCCCTCGGGCTGGAGCGCGACGACGCGCGCATGCGCCATCTGGAGCCCGAGCAGCTGAAGCGTCAGATCTTCCTGGCCACCCGCGCCGTGGTGGAGCGGCGGCTCGCCGGCGGCCCGCTGGTGCTGGTCGTCGAGGATCTGCACTGGGCCGATGCCGCCTCCATCGAGCTGTTGGGCGCCGTC
>JBKOZA010000338.1:0-6002 GCA_046725675.1 Candidatus Methylomirabilota bacterium | reverse complement strand
GCACACGCGCTTCGGCGCCACGCGGTTCCGCTCGACGGTCGGCGGCGCCGCGCTGGCGTGGCTGCAGCTCAGCAACCTGCTCGCGATCGTCCTCACGCTGGGGCTGGCCTGGCCGTGGACGGTCGTGCGAGGCGTCCGCTTCTACTACCGCGCGGTGACGCTGGAGGGGCCGCTCGACCTCAGCGACGTCCGTCAGGAGGCGCGCGCGGCGTCGGCCACGGGCGAGGGGCTGGCGGGACTGCTCGACGCCGACTTCGGCGTGAGCTGAGCGGCTCCGTGGCGGGGCCGCGCGTCTGGGACGCGCACTATCTCGACGGGCGGACGCCCGAGCGGCGGCCCGCCCGGGTCGTCATCGGCCACACCGGGCTGGAGATCACGCTGCTCGGCGGAGGCGGCAGCTTCCGCTGGCCGCTCGCCGAGGTCCGTCAGACGCAGGGCTTCTACGCGGGAGAGCAGGTGCGCCTGGAGCACGGCCGCGGCCTGGCTGAAGCGCTCCTGATCGGCGACGTGGCGTTCCTCTCCGCGCTGCGCGCCGGCGCGCCGCAGGCGGCCGCGACCTTCCACGATCCCGCGCGCCGTCGCTTCCGGCCCGGCCTGGCGGCGCTGGCCGCCGTCGCCGCCGTCGCGGTCGCGCTCGGCCTCTACCTCTGGGGGATCCCCGCTCTCGCCGCCGTTGCCGCTGCGCGCGTGCCCGTCGCGTGGGAAATCGCCCTGGGCGAGACGGCGCTGGTCCAGCTGGCACCGCCGTCCCGGCGCTGCCTGGACCCCGTCCGCCATCGGCGCATCGACGAGATCGTCGCGATCCTGCTACGCCCGCTGCCCGATCCACGCTATCCCTTTCGCGTGACCGTCGTCGACCACCCGATGGTGAACGCGTTCGCCGCGCCCGGCGGCGCCATCGTCGTCTTCCGTGGGCTGCTGGAGCGCACCGACAGCGCCGAGGAGCTGGCCGGGGTCCTGGCCCACGAGATCCAGCACGTGCTTCACCGCCACGCCACCCGGGCGATCCTGCGCCAGGCCTCGACGGCGGTCCTCGTGGCGGCCCTGGCGGGCGACGTCAGCGGCGTGGCGACGTTCGGCGTCCAGACGGCGCGCCTGCTGGGCGACCTGCGCTACAGCCGCGAGGCCGAGCACGAGGCCGACGGCGACGGCCTGCGTATGCTGCAGGCGGCTGGGGTCGATCCCCGGGGAATGCTGGCGTTCTTCCAGGCGATGCAGAAGCTGGAGGGCGAGCTCCCGACCGGTGTGCGGTATCTCTCGACTCACCCAGCGGCCGGCGACCGCCTTCACGCCCTGGCCGCGCTGGCCGCTCAGCCGCCGACCCGGCCTCCGCTGAAGCTGCTGGCCGGCGACGACTGGTCCACCATCAAGCGGATCTGCCGGCCGGCGCCGTGATCAGCGCGCGGACCCGCGCCGGGAGCGCCGGCGTGCCGGTGACGCGCACGCCGAGCGGGGCCAGCGCGTCGTCGATCGCGTTGGCGAGGGCCGCGGGCGGCGAGATGGCGCCGCCCTCGCCGAGCCCCTTGAGGCCGAGCGGGTTGCGTGGCGAGGCGTACTCCAGGTGCACGCACTCGATCGCCGGCAGGTCATCGGCGCGCGGGACCGCGTAGTCCATCAGCGTGCCCGAGAGCAGCTGGCCGTCGTCCCCGTAGACGATCTCCTCCAGCAACCCGCCGCCGACGCCCTGGGCGACGCCGCCGTGCACCTGGCCCTCGACGATGATCGGGTTGATGACCGTCCCGCAGTCGTGGGCGACGACGTAGCGCAGCAGGCGCACGGCCCCGCTCTCGGGGTCGACCTCGACCTGGGCGACGTGGACTGCGCTGGCGTAGGTGACGGTCGGCACGTGGTGGTACGCCGTGGCGTCGAAGTCGGCCGACGCCACGCCGGGTCGGGCGAATGTCGGGATGGCGGCCTGGATCACCCGCGCCAGCGGCACCGCGCTGCCCGGCGCTCCGCGCACGAACACGCGCCCGTCCTCGATCTCGATATCGGCGGCGGCGGCCTCCAGCAGCGCGGCGGCCGCCGCCGTGACCTTGGCGCGCACGGCGGCGGCGGCGTCCGCGATCGAGTTGCCGGCCGTCACGCCACTGCGGCTGGCGAAGGTGCCGATGCCGAACGGCACGGTGGCGGTGTCGCCGCCGATCACCGTGACGTGATCGAGTGGAATGCCGAGGACGTCGGCGCAGATCTGCGCGAACGAGGTCTCGTGGCCCTGGCCGGAGCAGACGGCGCCGGTGGCGACCACGGCATGGCCGGCCCCGTCGAGCGTCACCCGCGCCCCCTCGTAGGGGCCGATGGCCGTGCCCTCGACGTAGCCGGAGATGCCGATGCCACGCCACACGCCGGCCGCGCGCAGCCTTGGCTGCTCGGCGCGAAAGGCGTCATAGTCGGCGGCCTTGAGGGCGGCGTCGAGCACGCCGCGGAAGTCGCCGCTGTCGTAGACGAGCGGGTTGCCGTCACGGTACGGCATGCCGAGGTCCCACGGCATCTCGGCGGCGGTGAGGTAGTTGCGGCGGCGGATCTCGGCGGCGTCGATTCCGAGCTGGCGGGCGAGCCCGTCCACCGCGCGGTCCATCGCGAAGACGGTCTCCGGGCGACCGGCGCCGCGGTACGGCGCGTTGGGGGTCTTGTGGGTGACGACGCCCTGCACCTCGACCACGAGATCGCGGATGCGGTGCGGGCCCAGGAGGTGGGCGACCGTGTTGTACGGCAGCACGATGCCCCACACGTTGTAGGCGCCGAGGTCGAGCCAGATGCGATCGCGGACGGCCACGAGGGTGCCGTCGCGGCGGGCGGCCAGGCTGATGCGATGCGTCTGGTGACGGGCGTGGGCCGCGCTCATGAGGTGCTCTCGCCGGTCCTCGATCCACTTCACCGGGCGGCCGAGCGCGCGCGCGGCCAGCGGGACCAGCACGTCCTCGGCGTACCCGGAGGCCTTGGTCCCGAAACCGCCGCCGAGGTCGGGCGCGATGACGCGCACCCGGTGAGGTGGCAGGCCGAGCGCCGTCACCAGGCCGTTCTGCACGAAGTGCGAGACCTGCGTGCTGTTCCAGGTCGTGAGCGCGCCCTCGCGCCGGTCCCACTGGGCGACGACCCCGCGTCCCTCCAGCGGCATGCCGACATAACGCTGGATGCGGAACGTCTCCGTGAAGACGGCGTCGGCGGCGGCGAACGCGCGGTCGACATCGCCGATCGCGTGCGTGAAGCCGACGGCGACGTTGGTGCCCCAGTCGTCGTGGACCAGCGGGCCGCCGGTCTCGGCCGCCTGGACCATGTCCGTCACCGCCGGCAGCGGCTCCCACTCGACCTCGATCCGTTCGAGCGCGTCCTCCGCCAGCGCGCCGCTGTCGGCCACCACCATGGCCACGACCTCACCGACGTAGCGCGCGCGGTCCCGGCACAGCGCGTACTGCGGGGCCTGTCGGACGTCGAAATGCACGACCGCCGCCAGCCCCGGCGGCGCCGCGCCGAACAGCGGCAGCGGCTTCATCCACGCCGCGAGATCGGAAAACGTGAACACTCCCGCCACGCCCGCCATCGCCCGCGCGGCCGTCGTGCTCACCCGGACGATCCGCGCATGGGCGTGCGGCGAGCGCAGGAACGCCGCGTGGAGCTGTCCGGGCAGGACGACGTCGTCGATGAAGCGCGCCTCGCCGCGCAGGAGCCGCGGATCCTCCCGTCGACGCACCGCCGCCCCGAAGTACTTCGCGCCCACTACTACCTCGTCACGGCCACGGTCGCGGAGGCGGGCGGCGTCGGAGCGACGGGCGGGGGAGCGCCGCGGCCCGCGACCGGGGGGCGGATCGCGCTAGGCGTCACGCTTGCGGGCGGGGAAGATCCAGTCCAGCCAGGGGGCCACGACGGCGATGAAGAGGCCGGGAATGGCCACGCCGCTGATGAGACCGAGGATGCCGAGGAAGACGAGCGAGATGGCGGTGATGATTGCGTCGAGCAGCAGGTCCATCGACCCTCCCAGTCAGGCGGTGGTGCTCAATTGTCCTCGCTCGAGCGCCGGATGTCGAGCATGGCCGGCACGGTCGGGAACGACCCGGAGGCCTCCACCCGGGTGATCCGCGTCATGCGGGCGATGATCTCACGGATCCGCTGGGCCGACTCGATGGCCCGATCGATCCACTTGGCCTCGACCGCCTGGGGACCGAGCCGGCGCTGCAGCAGCTCGACCGAACCCACGATGACCGTCAGGGGGTTGTTGATCTCGTGGGCGGCGGCGTTGGCCACCAGCGTGATCGCGCGCAGGTCGAGCACCTCGCGCCGGGCGGCGTCGAGCGCCTCGCGGGGACCGGCGTCGCGAAAGATCACGATGTCGTAGGCCTGCCGATCGTGCACGACCCGACGGATGGTGAGGTCGACGGAGCGGGTGGGCCCACCGGCGGCGCGGTAGGGCAGCCCGAAGGCCGTCGCCACGCCCGCCGCCGCGGCCTCGGCCCCTAGCGACTCCCAGCGCGCGCGGCCTTCGAGGTCGTCGGGCCAGAACTCGCGGGCATCACGACCGAGCAGGTTCCCGCGCGTCATGCCCGACAGCCCGCAATCGGCCCGGTTGGTCTCGATGATGCGCTGGCTGGTCGGGTCGACGATGCGAATGGCCTCGGAGGCTTCGTCGAGCAGGGCGCGGAACCGCCGCTGGCCCGCCGTGAGCTGCTCGCGCTCGGCGACGTCGCGGAAGAGCTGGGCGAGGACGCCGATGCCGACGACGTAGGCGATCAGGAAGTGCGGCCACGTCTGCATGAACTTCTGGAGCCCCTCGCTGCCCAGCATCGCGTAGCCGAGGAGGGTGGCGAGAAAGGTCGCGACGCCCAGGGCGAAGGAGTGCGCGATCCGGACTCGACCGCGGCGGACTGCCCACGCGTGCACGAGACCGCCGACGACGGCCGTGCAGGCGACGCTCACGATGCCGGGGATCGTTCCGGCGCCGCCGAGGAACCACCAGCGGTAGAACGCCAACACGCCGGCCGCCAGCAGCCCGGCCGTCCAGCCCTCGAACAGCGCGATGAGCGCCACCGGAACGTTGCGCGTGTCGAAGTAGATGTCGGGGGCGACCTCGATGCGCGCGATGGCCAGCGCGACCGCCAGGAGGCCGAAGGCGAGCCCGTTCAGGCCGTTGCGGATGCCGCGCAGGCGCGGGCGGCTGTCACGGAAAACGCGCAGCGTCGAGGAATAGAAGAGCATGCCGAAGGCGAGGACGCCCATCGCCTCGACGACGTGGTGGAGGTCGATCTCACTCTACCTCGAGGATCATCTCGATCTCGACGGGGATGCCCATCGGCAGCCCGGCCATGCCGACCGCGGAACGCGCGTGCTTGCCGATCGCCTCGCCGAAGACCTCGACCATCAAGTCGGAGAACCCGTTGACGACCTTGGGCTGGTCCCCGAAGTCGTCGGCGCAGTTCACCATGCCCAGCACCTTGACGATGCGTCGGACTCGATCGAGGTCGCCGAGGGCCGCACGGGCGGTCGCGAGGAGGCAGAGGCCGACTTCGCGCGCGGCCTGGTAACCCTGCTCGACGGTCAGGTCACGGCCGACCTTGCCGGTCGCCAGCGGCTTGCCGCCGCGCATCGGGCCGTGGCCGGACAAGTAGAGCAGGTTGCCCGTGCGCACGGCGCCGACGTAGTTGGCCAGTGGCATCGACGGCGGCGGCAGCGTGATGCCCTTGGCCTTGAGCGTCGCCTCCGCGCTCATCGCGCGCCTCCCGGTCGAAAATGACAGCGGCGCGAGCATCGTGGCACACTACCTCGTGCCCGTCAAACCTGAGCCCGTCATGCCGTCACCCGCCGCGACGCTGGTCGTGCTGCGCGATCGTCCCCACGGCGGCGTGGAGTGTCTGCTCATGCGGCGCCACCTCAGGAGCAAGTTCGCCGCTGGCGATTTCGTGTTCCCGGGCGGCAAGATCGAGGCGGACGACAACCCCGACGACGCCGCCGCGTGGTGTCGCGGCCTCGACGTGAAGGACGCGGCTCACTGGTTGAGCCTGGAGGCCACG
>JBKOZA010000337.1:0-3875 GCA_046725675.1 Candidatus Methylomirabilota bacterium | reverse complement strand
TAGATCGCGGCGACGTCGGGCCCGGGCTTGGCCGGGCTCATGAGCGGTCCCAGAGCGTCGGCGACGACGTTGAGCGCGTTGGTGATCCCCACCACCATGGCGGCCTCGTACCACAGCGCGTCGCCGACCATCCCCTGCAGCTTCCCGGCTGCAGTGTGCGCCTGCACTCAGTAGCCGCAGGCGTTGACGCCGCTGACGGCGGCGGCGACCATCTCCTTCTCGCCGCGGCTGAACTCGCCCGGCGCCATCGCGCGCTTCATGGCCCGACCGTGCGGCCCACCGAAGTGTGGGTCCCACGCCATGACGCGGCTCATCGCCGCCGGCTGGGGGAAGTCGTAGTTGAACCACTGCTTGCTGAGCTCGAACGCCCGGCGCGCGGGCTCGGGATACTCCTCGGCGTCGCGCAGCCGGACGGTCGGCATTACTTCCTCCGTCGGCGGGCCGGCCGCGGCCGGGCCTTGGTCTTGGCGCGCGGGGGCGCGCTCCGGCGCTCCGGCACCACCGCGGTGGCCTCGATCTCGATCAGATAGTCGTCGCGGACGAGGCGCGAGATCTCCACCAGCGTGCTGGCCGGGCGGTGGGCGCCGAAGTATTCCTTGCGCACCGTGTTCACCTTCTCGCGGTCGCCCACGTTGCGGAGGAACACCGTCACCTTGCACACATCGGCGAAGCTGGCGCCGGCGGCGGCCAGGCAGCGCTTGATGTTCTCGTGAACCTGGCGGGCCTGGGCGACGATGTCGGCGCCGCCGACGAGGCGCCCCTGCCCGTCGGTGGCGACGCAGCCGGACACGAAGACGAGCCGGCCGGCGCGCACGACGTGGGTGAAGTGACTGACCGGCTCCGACATCCCGGGGACCATGAATTCTTCACGGTGAGCGCTCACGGGTTCCTCCCGGTGGATGGCGCTGCGCGGGGCGGGGCCGATGCCTACTGGCCCTCGCCTTCCTGGGCCTGCTTCTCCAGCACGCGGGCGACCGCGCGCCCCTTGCCCGGCGACGGATCCTTCACGACGCCGTACGCCTGCCGGCCCTCGTGGTCCTCCGGCAGGTACTCGGTGATCGGCACGCCGTCGGCGTTGACGAACAGCAGGCAGTGGCAGTACTTGTACTTCTGCATCTCGTCGCACGCGCAGATCCAGCGCCGCAGCTTGGCCTCGGCGGCAGGATCGGGATAGAAGTTGCAAGGACAGAGCGGGCGGCCGACCTGCTCGATGTGCCGCGCCAGGCCCTCTACCACCGTCTCGGTGACGGTGACGTCGGGATGCAGCGAGGTGCCGGACTTCTCAGCGTATTTGCGAGCGTACGCCCACATCTTGTCGATGTTGGGCTGCGAGGGCTTCGCGGGCTCGGTCATGCGTGCCTGCTCTCTCTCCGACTCGACGCGCCGGCGCCGATCCGCCCTACCCCGCCGCCAGCGCGGCGTCGATGGCCATCGGGTTGAAGCCGGTGAGCCGTTTGTCGCCGATGAGGATCACTGGGAGCGACGTCAATCCCAACTCCATCAGCTCCTGGCGCGCCGTCGGGTCCTTGCCGACGTTGCGCTCGGTGAAGGCCACGCCCTTGCGCGACAGATACTCTGTCGCCCGGTGGCACGGCCCTCAGCCGACGTTGGTGTAGACGGTGATCGACGGTGTCATGACGTCCTCCTGGGCGCGATTGTAACCGACGCGGCGAGTCAGTCGCGGTCGATCTTGGCGAAGGCCCAGCCGAACTCGCGGAGCCCCTCGTCCACCCGCGTGTTCACGCGTCGCTCGTCGGGTGGTGTGCCGCCACCGCGTCGGCGGGGCCCGACGCGGCGGTCGAGGATGACCTCGACTTCGGGCACCTCGGCCATCGCCCGCACGAGGTACTCATAGAGGTGGGCATTCTCCCGGGCGACGATGAACCGGAACCGTCTCATGCAACGATCATAGCCCGAGGCGCGTCGAAGTCGGATCGTCCGCGGTCGGGTCGCCCGGGGGCAGCCCGACGAGACGTTCGCCCCCTCGGGCGGGCTCTTTCCCACGCGCGGGTCGGTTCCGCATCGAGGAACTGGCATCGACTCGAGCCCTGATCTAATATTCCGAGCCAGTCTCAGCAATGCCGCAGGAATACAGTCGATAGCATGGCCGGCGTTCCACTCCGCCGGCGGCTGGTGCTGCTCGCCGTCGTCGGCATCGTGCCGCTGGCCGTCATGTCGGGTATCGGCCTCTACGCCCTCGCCCAGCAGCAGCGCGTCCAGGCCGAGCGCGTCGGGCTCGAGCTGGCCCGGGCCGTCGCCACCGCGGTCGACGCAGAGCTGCGCAGCAGCATCTCCGTGCTGGAGTCGCTCGCCACCACCCTCACGCTCGACCGTGGCGACCTGGCCGGATTCCGGGAGCGGGCCTGGCGCGTCCTCCAGACGCAGCCCCAGTGGGCCGCCGTGATGCTCGCCGCTCCGTCCGGGACCCGGGTGGTCGACACGCGCTTCCGTTCCGACGCCGCGCTGCCGCCAATCGCGGAACGCGCGAGCTTCGATCGCGTCGTCCAGACACGCGCGCCCACCGTCGGGAATCTCGCCCGGGGCACGGACGGCACGCTGCTGTTCCCGGTGCGAGTGCCGGTCATCCGCGACCGCGAGCTGCGCTACGTCCTGACCGCCATCGTCAAGCCCGAGGAGATCCGGGACGTGGTCGCCCGCCACGGCCTGCCCAGCGACTGGGTGATCTCGATCTTGGATGCCAACGGCCGTCGCGTCGCGCGCTCGCGGGCCCACGAGGAGAACCTGGGCGGCGAGGTGTCGCCCACCGTGCGCGCGGTGATGGCACGGGACAGCCGCGAAGGATTCGGCCTGGCGTATAGCCTCGAGGGCGAGCGCATCTACACCCCGTACAGCCGGATCGAGCCGAGCGGCTGGTCGGCCGTCCTCGGCATTCCAGCGACGCTGGTCGAGGCCGCCGCCTACCGGTCGCTGGCGGTCTACGGGGGCGGCCTGCTGATCTCGATCGCGCTCGGCACCGCGGCGGCGCTGGGAATGGCCCGCAGCATCAACCGGCCGATCGCCGACCTCCGGGCGGCCGCGCAGGCGCTGGGCCGCCGCCAGCCGCCCAGCCCGCCGCAGACCGCCATCCAGGAGATCCGTGACGTCGCCGCCGCGCTGGTGGCGGCGGCCGACGAGCGAACGAAAGGTGAGGCGCAACGCGAGCAGCTCCTCCACCGTGAGCGCGAAGCGCGGGCGACGGCCGAGGCGGCCGATCGCGCGAAGGAGGAGTTCCTCGCCGTGCTGTCACACGAGCTGCGAACGCCGCTGAACGCCGTCTACGGGTGGGCGCGCATGCTCCGCCGGGGACAGATCCAGGGCGAGGCGCAGCTGACACGGGCGCTCGAGGTCATCGAGCGCAACGCCAACGCCCAGGTCCAGCTGGTCGACGACCTGCTCGACGTCTCGCGCGTCATCACCGGCAAGATGCGGCTCGACGTCCGCCCGTTCGACCTCAAGCTCGTGGTCGAGACCGCCCTGGATGCCGTCCGGCCGGCCGCCGAGGCCAAGGGCATCCGGTTGCAGGGCGTGCTCGATCCGCGGGCGGGCCCGATCACGGGTGACCCGGACCGGCTGCAGCAAGTGGTGTGGAACCTGCTCATGAACGCCGTGAAGTTCACGCCGAAGGGCGGCCGGGTCCAGGCGAACCTGCAGCGCGTCAACTCGCACGTCGAGATCGTGGTGAGCGACACCGGGCAGGGCATCGCGCCCGACATCCTGCCGCTGATCTTCGAGCGGTTTCGCCAGGGGGACAGCTCGAGCACGCGCGTTCACACCGGCCTCGGTCTCGGGCTGGCCCTGGTCAAGCACCTGGTCGAGCTGCACGGCGGCACCGTGGTGGCGCAGAGCGCCGGGGAGGGCAAGGGCGCGACCTTCGT
>JBKOZA010000336.1:0-2029 GCA_046725675.1 Candidatus Methylomirabilota bacterium | reverse complement strand
CGCCGCCGGCCTGGGCGGCACCCTGCCGGTGGTGCCCACGCGTCATCAGTTGCTGATCACCGAGCCGATTCCCGGCGTGAGGCCCGACTTCCCGATCGCCCGGGTGATCGACGCCAACGTCTACGTCCGCCACGAGCGGGGCGGGCTCATGCTCGGCGGCTACGAGCCGGATCCGCTGCAGCCCGACGCGGCCGGCCTGGCCGACATCGGCGCGCTGCCGCTCGACATCGAGGTGCTCTGGCGATTGGCTCGCAGCGTGCGCGAGCAGTTTCCGATCTTCCAGGATCCGTCCCTCCGCGTGTCCGAGCACCGCGGCGGCCTTCCCACGCTCACCGTCGACGATCGCTATCTCGTGGGGCCGCTGCCCGGGGTGGCCGGGGCCTGGGTCATGAGCGGCTGCTGCGTGGGCGGCCTCAGCGTCTCGCCGGCGCTGGGCGAGGCCGTGGCCGAGTGGATCGTCGACGGCGCCCCGGCGCTCGACCTGTCGGAGATCTCCACGGCGCGCTTCGCCGGGCGCGAGAGCAGCGAGATCGCGCTGCGTGAGCGATGTCGACAGGCCTACGCGACCCACTACCGCGCCGGGAACGCACCGGAGGTATGATGCCGGAGCGATGAAGATCACGACGCTCGAGACCTACTTGCTGTCGGCGCCCTTGCCTCAGGCCGTGCGCACCTCGACGCACGCGATCACGCGGGTGAGCGAGGTCGTCGTCAAGCTCACCACCGACGCCGGCCTGGTGGGGATCGGCGAGGCGCACGGACCGTTCCTCTTCCAGGCCGGGCCCGACGGTCTGCGCGGCGTGAACGACATCCTGCGCGCGCTCACGCCCCTGGTCGTGGGCCAGGACCCGTTCGACGTCGAGCGGATCTGGCAGGAGGTCTTCGCGCTGACCTACACGAGCGTGCGGGGGATTCCGTCGCTGGCCCGGCAGCAACGCCCGCTGGTCACCGCGCTGAGCGCCATCGACATCGCGCTCTGGGACCTCAAGGGCAAGGCGATCGGCCGACCGGTGTGGGCGCTGCTGGGCGGCGCCCTCCGCCAGCGGGTGCCGGCCTACGTGACCGGGTTCTACTACCGCGACGGCGAGCGCCCCGACGACGTGGTGCGCGAGGCGGCGATGTACCTCGAGCAGGGCTATCGCACGCTGAAGGTGAAGGTCGGAGGCCTCGCCCCGGAAGCGGACGCCGAGCGGGTGGGACGGATCCGCAAGGCCGTCGGCAAGGACGTGGCGCTGATGCTCGACGCCAACCAGGGCTGGAACCTGCCGACGGCCGTGCAGGCGGCCCGGCTCTGCGCGGCCCACGACATCTTCTGGCTCGAGGACCCGATGCCCTGGTACGACGAGCGGCACACCCTGCAACGGCTGAAGGCCGAGGTCGACATCCCCATCGCGGCCGGCGAGACGGAGTACAGCCCGTTCGGCCTGCGCACGCTGCTGGCCGAAGGCCTGGTGGACTACCTGATCATCGACTCGACGTGGGCGGGCGGCCTCACCACCTGGCGCAAGGCAGCGGTGATGGCCGAGCTCTGTCAGGTTCCGCTCGCCGCCCACCACGATCCGCAGATCCACGTCCACGCGGTGGCGGCGAGCCCGACCGGGTTCATCCTCGAGTCCTTCGCCGACCCCACGCGTGACCCGCTCTGGTTCGAGCTGTTCCGCGAGCGTCCGGCCATCGTGGACGGTTTCATGGCCGTGCCGGAGGCGCCGGGGCTCGGCCTGGAGCTGCGCGACGAGACGCTGGAGAAGTACGGGGTGAAGGTGAGCTGAGCCCATGGTCATCACCGATCGCTACGACCTGCCGCTGACGACCTCGTCGCGCGTCGCGGCCGAGCGGTTCCAGAGCGGGATGGACGCGCTGCTGGCGTACGGCCCGGGCGCCGAGCACGGCTTCGCGGCGGCGGTCGAGGCCGACCCCGGGCTGGCGCTCGCCCACGGGGGGCTAGCCCTCGTGGCGGTCGCGGTCGGCGACGCGACGGCGGCGCGCGCGGCCGCCGCCCGCGCACGCGAGACCGTGGCCGGCGCGACAC
>JBKOZA010000335.1:0-4981 GCA_046725675.1 Candidatus Methylomirabilota bacterium | reverse complement strand
GGTGGTCGATAGATTGACGCGGTGTCCACCGTGTGGCTGGTTCCGGCCTTTCCCCTGGCCGGGGCCCTCCTCAACATCTTCGCCGGACGCCTGATCGGTTCCCGCGCGCACTGGGTCGCGGTGCCGGCGCTGGGCGGCTCGTTCCTGGCATCGTGGGCGGTGGCCACGCAGGCGTGGTCGAGCGGGGCGTTCACGACGACGCTGTTTCCGTGGATCACCGCCGGCGACTTCGAGACCGGCGTCACCGCCTACGTGGACGCGCTCACCGGTGTCATGCTGCTCGTCGTCACCGGGGTCGGCTTCCTGATCCACCTCTACTCGACGGGCTACATGCACGGCGATCCCGGCTACGCCCGCTTCTTCGCGTACCTCAACCTGTTCGTGTTCTCGATGACCATGCTGGTCCTGTCCGGCAACTTCCTGCTCCTCTACGTGTTCTGGGAGGCGGTGGGGCTCTGCTCTTACCTGCTGATCGGCTTCTGGTATACGCGGCCGGCGGCGGTCCAGGCCGGCAAGAAGGCGTTCATCGTCAACCGCGTCGGCGACTTCGGATTCGGGCTCGGGATCATGTGGCTGTGGGTCGCGCTCGGCACCCTGGACTTCGCCGCGGTGTTCAAGGGCGCGGCGACGCTGCCGCCGGCCACTGCCACCGGGATCGCGCTGCTGCTGTTCATGGGCGCCTGCGGCAAGTCCGCGCAGCTGCCCCTGCACACCTGGCTGCCCGACGCCATGGAAGGGCCCACGCCGGTGTCGGCGCTCATCCACGCCGCCACCATGGTGACCGCCGGCGTCTACATGGTCGCGCGCAGCCACGCGCTGTTCGAGCGTTCCGGGGGGGCGCTGGAGGTGGTGGCCTGGGTCGGCACCCTCACCGCCGTATTCGCGGCGACGATCGGCCTCGTGCAGACCGACATCAAGCGCGTGCTCGCGTACTCGACGATCAGCCAGCTCGGCTACATGTTCGCGGCGGTCGGGCTCGGCGCCTACGCCGCCGGCATCTTCCATCTCGTCACCCACGCCTTCTTCAAGGCGCTGCTCTTCCTCGGCGCCGGCAGCGTCATCCACGCGCTGCACGGCGAGCAGGACCTCCGCAAGATGGGCGGGATCGCCTACAAGCTGCCGGTCACGGCCACCACGATGTGGGTAGGCGGTCTCGGGCTGGCCGGCGTGCCGCCGCTGGCGGGTTTCTTCTCGAAGGACGAGATCCTGGCGGCGGCGGTCGGCGAGGGCCATCTCCTGCTCTTCCTCCTCCTCCTGGCCGGCGCCCTGCTCACGGCGTTCTACACCTTCCGGTTGCTGTTCCTGGCGTTCAGCGGCTCGCCGCGCATGGGCAAGGACGTGCTGCACCACGCTCACGAGTCGCCCTGGGTGATGACCGGCCCGCTCGTGTTGCTGGCCCTCCTCACGCTGGTGGCGGGCTTCGTGCTTGGACTGCCGCTGAACGGCACGCGCTTCGCCCAGCGGCTGGCGCCGGTCCTCGGGCTGCACGAGGGCCCACACTCCAAGCTGGTGCCGCTGCTCTCGGTGGTCGTCGTGGTCGCCGGGTTCGCGCTGGCGGCGCACCGCTACAAGCTCTCGCCCGTGAAGGCCGACCAGGTGGGCGAGCCGCGCACCCCGCTACGGGCGCTCCTGCTCAACGCCTATTACGTCGACGCGCTCTACGACCGCGCGGTCGTGCGGCCGCTGCTGGCGCTGTCCACCCTGCTCGCGGGGGCGTTCGACCTCGGCGTCGTCGACGGCATCGTCAACGGCGTGGGGCGGGGGGTGCTGGCGTGGGGGGCTGCACTGCGGCGCGCCCAGACCGGCTACGTCGTCAACTACGCGCTGACGATGCTGGCCGGCGCCCTCGTCGTGGTCGCCTTCCTGCTCGTCCGATGATCGGGCTGCTCACGGTCGTCACCTTCCTGCCGGCGGCCGGCGCGCTGGTGATCGCGCTGGTGCCGTCGGGGCGGGCGGCCGCGCATCGGGTGGCCGGCCTGGGGGTGGCGCTGCTCACGCTGGCCGCCTCGCTGCCGCTGTGGACGCGCTTCGACGCCGACAGCGCCGACTTCCAGTTCGAGGTGGTCTACCGCTGGATGCCCTCGCTGGGCGTGAGCTTCCACCTCGGCATCGACGGCATCAGCCTGCTGCTCGTCCTGCTCACCACGCTGCTGACGCCGATCGCGCTGGCCTCGGCCTGGCACGCCATCGAGGATCGCACCAAGGAGTTCGTGATCACGATGCTGCTCCTGGAGACGGGGATGCTCGGGGTGTTCGTCAGCCTCGACCTGTTCCTGTTCTTCGTCTTCTGGGAGGCGATGCTGATCCCGATGTACCTGGTCATCGGCGTGTGGGGGGGCAGCAACCGCATCTACGCCGCGGTGAAGTTCGTGCTCTACACGATGGTCGGCTCCGCGCTGATGCTGGTCGCCATCCTGGCTCTCTACTTCCAGCACGGCACCGCCACCGGGACGTACACCTTCGACCTGCCCACGCTGGCGCGCTGGGTCCTGCCGCCAGGGCTCGGGCAGGACCTCATGTTCCTGGCCTTCGCGCTGGCCTTCGCCATCAAGGTCCCGCTGTTTCCGTTCCACACATGGCTGCCCGACGCCCACGTGGAGGCGCCCACCGCGGGCTCGGTGATCCTGGCCGGCGTGCTGCTGAAGATGGGCACCTACGGGTTCCTGCGCTTCTGCCTGCCGCTCTTCCCCGACGCGACGGTGGCCTTCGCTCCGCTGGTGTTCGCGCTGGCCGTCATCGGCATCGTGTACGGCGCCTGGGTGTCGACCGTGCAGCTCGACCTCAAGAAGCTCGTCGCCTACTCCAGCGTGAGCCACCTCGGCTTCGTGATGCTCGGGCTGTTCACGCTCAACCAGCAGGGGCTGGTCGGCGGCGTCATCCAGATGGTCAACCACGGCCTCAGCACCGGCGCGCTCTTCCTGATGGTCGGGATGATCTACGAGCGCCGGCATACCCGGCTGATCGCGGAGTTCGGCGGGCTGTGGAAGGTGATACCGGCCTTCTCCGTGCTGTTCCTGGTCGTCGTGCTCTCCTCGCTCGGCCTGCCCGGCCTCAACGGCTTCGTGGGGGAATTCCTCGTGCTGGTGGGCGCCTTCCAGGTGAACCGCTGGGTGACGGCGCTGGCGACGACCGGCATCGTCTTCGCCGCCGTGTACCTGCTGTGGATGTACCAGCGGGTCGTGTTCGGCGAGGTCACGCACGAGGCGAATCGGCGGCTCCGCGACCTCACGCCGCGGGAGTGGGCGCTGCTGGTCCCGGTGCTGGTGTTCATCGTCTGGATCGGCGTCTATCCGGCGGCGTTCACGGGCAAGACGGAGGCCACCATCGCCGCCCTTCTCGCCCAGGTCGAGAGCAAGGCCAGCGTGGCGCTGGCGAAATGACCCCCCCGTTCGCCCCGCCCCCGGTCACCCTCTGGGTCCTGCTGCCCCCGCTGATCGTGCTCGGGGCCGGCGGCCTCGTCCTGCTGCTCGACCTGCTCCCCCCGCGCGAGAGCAAGGCGCACCTGGGCGGCGTCGCGCTGGCCGGCATCCTGGCCGCGCTGGTCGCCGCCGTGTCGCTGTGGCTGCGCGGCGGCGACGGTCGCGCCTTCCGCGACATGGTGCTGCTCGACGCCTACGCGCTGTTCTTCGATCTGCTCATCTGCTACGCCGCCGCCCTGGTCGTGATGCTCTCGATGGACTACCTGAGCCGGACGGGCGGAGAGTCGGGCGAGTACTACGGCCTGGTCCTGTTCTCCACCGCCGGCATGATGCTGATGGCCTCGGCCGGGGACCTCATCGTGGTGTTCCTGGCGCTGGAGCTGATGTCGCTGTCGCTCTACGTGCTGGCCGGGCTCTTCAAGACGCGGCTGACCTCCGGCGAGGCGTCGATGAAGTACTTCCTGCTCGGCGCCTTCGCCACCGCGTTCCTGCTCTACGGGATCGCGCTCATCTACGGGGCCACCGGCTCCACCAACCTCGACCGCATCGCCGCCGCCTCCAAGGGCGGCGGCCCGCTGCTCCTGGTGGGGCTGGGCCTGCTGCTGGTCGGCTTCGGCTTCAAGATCTCGTCGGCCCCGTTTCACATGTGGGCGCCCGACGTCTACGAGGGCGCCCCGACGTCGATCACCGCGCTCATCGCCACCGGCTCCAAGGCGGCGGCGTTCGCCGCGCTCATCCGCGTGCTGGTCGTCGCGCTGCGAGGCGCCCAGCCGGACTGGTCGGCGTTGCTGTGGGGGCTGGCCGCGCTGACGATGACGGTCGGCAACGTGGTCGCCCTGGCCCAGTCGAACCTCAAGCGGATGCTCGCGTACTCCTCGATCGCTCACGTCGGCTACATGCTCATGGGCCTGGTGGCGGGCGGTTCCGCCGGCGCCGGCGCCGTCCTCTTCTACCTGCTGGCCTACACGTTCACGACCATCGGCGCCTTCGGGGCCATCGGGCTGTGCGCGAGGGCCGGGGAGGAGGCCGTGGAGGTCGGCGACTACGCCGGGCTGGCGCGCCGCCACCCGGTGCTGGCCGCCACGCTCGCGCTCTTCCTGCTGTCGCTGGTCGGCATCCCCCCGCTCGCCGGCTTCGTCGCGAAGTTCTACCTGTTCGGCTCGGCCGTGCGCGCCGGCTACCTGTGGCTGACGGTGATCGCGGTCCTCAACACCGCGATCGCCGCGTACTACTACCTGCGGGTGATCGTCTACATGTACATGCGCGAGACGGACGGCGAGGAGGTGGCGGTCGCCTCGTCGCTGGCCGGGGGGCTGGCGCTCACCATCGCGCTCGTGGGGATCGTGGCGCTCGGGGTGATGCCGGCGCCGTTCGCGGATCTCGCGCAGGCCGCCGTGGCGCCGCTCCTGCGGTGACGCTCGTCGCCAGGGGGGCCCCGAGACGGGTCCCCGGCCCCCGAGGGGGCGCGTGACGACGACCATTGCGCTGCCGCAGCGGGGGTGGCTGTTCGATCTCGACGGGACCGTCTATCTCGGCGAGGCGTTGTTGCCGGGGGCGGGGGA
>JBKOZA010000334.1:0-3754 GCA_046725675.1 Candidatus Methylomirabilota bacterium | reverse complement strand
AGGTTCTCGCCGGCCGCCACCGGCAGGCCGCCCTCGCGCACGATGCGCGCGTGGCCCGGCACGTCGTCGGGGATGGTCGGCTCCTCCAGCCACAGGGGCTCCAGCTCGCGTAGCGCGCGCGCCGCCCGGATGGCCTCGTCCACGCTCCAGCGCATGTTGGCGTCGACCATCAGCGGGAAGCCCGCCCCCAGGTGCGCGCGCATCGCGCGCACGCGCTCGACGTCCTCGTGCAGGGACGGGCGGCCGACCTTCATCTTGATCGCACGGAAGCCGCGGCCGAGGTTGTCGTCGGTCTGGCGCAGCAGCGCGTCCAGCGTGAAGTCGAGGTCGATGCCGCCGGCGTAGCACGGCACTCGCGGGTCGAAGCCGCCGAGCAGACGCCACAGCGGCATCTTCTGCCGTCGCGCGCGGAGATCCCACAGCGCGATGTCCACCGCGGAGATGGCGAGCCCCTGGGCGCCGCCGCGGCCGCCGTAGTGCAACGCCCACCACATCGCCTGCCAGATCTCCTCGATGCGGTCGGCGTCGCGGCCGGCGAGCAGCGGCGCCAGGTCGCGAGTGATCAGCGCGTGCACGGCGGCGCCACCGGTGCCCACGGTGTACGTGTACCCGACGCCCTCGCCGCCGTGGGCGTCGCGCACGCGGACGGTGATCAGCTCGAAGCCGCGGATGGTGCCGTGCGTGCTGTCGGACAGCGCCACCGGCAGCGGGATGCGATAGTGATCGGCTTTCAGATCATGGATCGTCATCGGCGCGCAGTCTATCGCAGTCTCAGGGCGCCGGGCGATCGTGCTCTCCTGAACGTCATGCACGGCGGCCCCGTTTGAGCTATCCTCCGGGCACCGCTGCAAAGGAGACCTCCATGAGACAGCGTCGATACCTGAGCATCCTCCTGGTCGCCGCCCTGCTAGCGGGCTGCGCGACGCACTACCGGGCCGAGCCGGGGGCTGGCGCTGACGATCGCTCGGGTGCCACCGCCGCTAACGTCTGGCACGTCCCGGGTCGCGGCCTCGTCTGCGGTGCCAGCGCGCTGCTGGCGGGTGTGGTCCTGACGCTGACGCTCGGGCAGGAGTACGAGAGCGCATCGCAGCTGATGCACGGCGGGTGCGCGGGTCCCTGGACGGTCAAGGCCGAGGACATCCGGCGAGGCGCCCAGGAACGCTGAGGGCATCACCGCGTCGGTTCACACACCTGGCCCTGAACCATCCGACGAGAGGAGACGTCCATGCGGCACGCCATCGTTGGCCGAGTGATCCTGACCGTCATGCTCGTGGCGTTCGTGGGCGGCGCGGCCGCCCAGACGCTGAAGGGACCAACCTCGGACAAACCACTGGACGAGAAGTGGGCGCCGACCAAGTGGGGAGCCAAGGACCGGGCGGGCTCGGCCAACCACACGAACAATTCGGCCAACATCGCCAGGGCGCTGGCCACCATCAAGCAGAACAAGGCGCTCACCATCGGCAAGTACTACCATCGTGAGGCGCCGGCCTTCGGGCCGCGCGGCTGGCAGATGAGCATTCCCGGCACGCCGACCGGCGGCCCCTTCGGCAAGAACGCCCTCATCTACCACGACGAGCTCGTGACCACCGAGATCGGCCAGATCCAGACGCAGTTCGACGGGCCCGGTCACATCGGCGTGAACACCTCGAAGGGCCCCATGATGTACAACGGCGTGATTTCCTGGGACGCCTACGAGCGCGGAGCGGGCGGACGGGTGATGGGCATGGGGCCGCTCGGCGTGGAGCACGTGGGCGAGCTCGGCTTCGTCTGCCGGCTGGTCGTTCTCGACGCCGTCGCCTACAAGAAGTCCAAGGGTCAGATCCCGGCCACCGCCGAGATGCTGCCGATCCCCAACAAGCCCGGCGAGCCCGGCATCGTCACCGCCGACGACGTCCGGGGCATCATGCAGATGCAGGGGCTGCGCGACATCGCGGCCGGCGACTGCGTGGCGCTGCACACGGGCATGGGCAACACCTGGAGCAACGACCGCTACAAGTCGCTGAACGCCGACCAGCGCAAGGCCGCCCGCGATCTCTTCGGCCAGGGCGAGCCCGGCTTCGGCCTCAGCGCGTGCGAGTACCTGGCCGCGCGCGACATCGCCCTGACCATGTGCGACACCTCGGCGTGCGACGCCCAGCCCTCCGGCGAGCAGGGGCCCGACTTTGCCGTGCCCTGCCACACCGAGATGCAGACGCGTCGCGGAATCTGGAACCTGGAGAACGTCGACACCAAGTCCCTCGTGGACAAGAAGGTTCTCGAGGGCGCGTTCATCTGGGCGCCGCTACGGATCATCGGCGCCACCGGCTCGCCCGGCAACCCGATGGTGCTCTACTAGTCCGAGAGCACGCTCGTAGCTGCTTGCCACCAGGGGCGGCGGGACTCGCCGCCCCTGGTGGCCGGCGTCGAGCCGTCATCCGTCGGGGGTGGTGACGCGCCTGGGCTCGAGCTTCCGGCCACGTCGTCTCCTGTGGACCATCCATCGGTGGCTGGGCCTGGCCTCCGGCGCCGTCGTGTTCGTCGTCGGCCTCACCGGCGCCATGTACGCGTTCGCGCCGGAGATCACCGACCTCTACCTCTCCCGCCACGCGCGAGTGTCGCCGCCCTCGGGCGCCCGCCCACTGTCGGCCTCCGCGCTCGTGGAGCGCGGCGAGGCAGCGGCCGCGCGCGCGCTCGCCGCCCACCCGGCCGGCACGCGGCGCTGGCTCACGCTGAGCGCCGAGCCCGACCGAAGCGCCGTCTACACGGTCGCCCCCGCCGGGTCCTCCGCCTGGTACGAGGTCTACGTCGACCCGTATCGCGGTGAGGTGCTCC
The DNA here is from genome assembly GCA_046725675.1 of Candidatus Methylomirabilota bacterium. Lineage (GTDB taxonomy): Bacteria > Methylomirabilota > Methylomirabilia > Rokubacteriales > CSP1-6 > AR5. The sequence continues at coordinate 943 of JBKOZA010000334.1, read as the reverse complement.
TCGTGCGCGACATGCAGTGGGATCCGCTCGGGGTGATCCTGCGCGCGCACCAGACGCTGCTGCTGCCGTCGGCGATCGGGCAGCGCGTGATCGGGGTCGCCGTGCTCGTCTTCGTGCCGTTGCTGGTGACCGGTCTCGCGCTGTGGTTCCCGCGACGGCCGGGCAATCTCCGCCGACCGGGCGCGCTGCGCCAGCGGTTGACCATCGATCTGCGCGGGCGCTTCTTCCGGGTCGCCTACGACCTGCACCGCGTGCTGGGCGCCTACGCGCTGGTGGTGGCGTTGATCCTCGCGCTCAGCGGGCTCGTGTGGTCGTTCGCGTGGATGGACCGCGCGATGTACTGGATCGCCACCGGCGGCGGAACGCCCGGGGCCCCGACCGAGTGGCGCAGCGGAATCCCGGGCCGCGCAGTCGGTGGCCCCGCGGTCCTCGATCGCGCGCTCGACGTCGCCACCCACGCGTTTCCCGGGTTCGCCCGCCTCGACGTCGCCTTGCCGGACGGCCCGTCCGACGCGCTGGCGGTGTGCGCGACGCCCGCTGACGGCACGAGCTATCGGACCGAGTGCCTGTGGTTCGACCGCTACACGGCGCGGCAGATCGGCGCCGAGCGGTATCGCGACAAGAATGTCGGTGAGCGCCTGAGGGCCATGAACTACGACATCCACGTGGGGCGGATCGCCGGGCTCCCTGGTCGCGTCGCCGCCTGTGCGGCCAGTCTCGCCGTGGCGACGCTGCCCATCACGGGCGCGTTGCTCTGGTGGAACCGACCCCGGGCGCCGCGCGCGGCCGGCGGACCGCTGGCGGCCCGGCCACGGTAGAATCCTCGCGGAGGACGGCGTCATGGCCATGTACTGGAAGGAGATCACGGTCAACTGGGGGGAGTCGGATCCCTTCGGGCTCGTCTATTACCCGCGCATCGTGGCGTGGTTCAACGACACCGAGC
>JBKOZA010000333.1:0-6570 GCA_046725675.1 Candidatus Methylomirabilota bacterium | reverse complement strand
CCTCGGCCAGGAGCACACGGTGACGGTCACGCTGGCCGATCTCGACGATTGGCCCGGCCTCCGCAAGCAGTTCGACGACGCCCACGACCGCGCCTACGGCTACGCCGCCCCCGACGTCGACGTCCAGCTCCTGAACCTCCGCCTCACCGTCGTGTATCCGATCGACCGCCCTCGCCTTCCGACGCTGGAACACTGTTCGTCGGGCAGTCCGAAGTTCGAAACGCGTGCGATCTACTCAACCCTGGCCGGCGAAACTAAAGACTTTCGCGTCTACCAGCGCGGAGATCTGCTCCCCGGAAACGTCATCGAAGGCCCTGCCGCCGTCGAAGAGCCCGGGACGACTACCATCGTGGACACCACAGACCGGCTTTCGATCGAAGACCACGGCTGCTTGATCATCCACCTCAACGCCGTCGGAGCGATGGGGGGTGTCGGGGGGAGCAAGCATGCTCCCCCCGACGTTGAATAAATGCCTGCGCGCGTGGATGCTATTTCCGTCGAGGTCATTCGAGCGGCCTTGAATTCGGCGGCCGACCGTATGCGCGGCACTCTGATCAAGACGGCCTACAACCACATCATCAGCGAGAGCCTCGACTTCGGCTGTGCGATCTTCGACGCCGACGTGCAGATGATCGCCCAGGGCATCGGCCTGCCCGTCTTCCAGGGGCACCTGGGGTTCCCCATCGAGGCGACCATCCGGGACCGGGGGATCGACGCCTTCCGCGAGGGCGACGTCTTCATCCACAACGATCCCTACACCGGCAACGGCAACCACCTGAACGACGTCGCGATGACGGCGCCCGTGTTCTGGGAGGGCCGGCTGACCGGCTTCGTGTCGGTGAAGGCGCACTGGAGCGACGTCGGCGGCCCGGTGCCGAGCAGCATGCAGGTAGGCTCGCGGGAGTTCCGCCAGGAAGGGCTGCGCTTCCAGTCGGTGCGCCTGTTCAGCCGCGGAGAGCTGAACGAGGAAGTCATGCGGGTCATCCGCGCCAACATCCGCACCGAGAGCGGCACCCTCAAGGACATCCAGGCGATGATCGCGGTGTGTCGTACCGGCGAGGCGTCGTTCCACGAGATCCTCGCCAAGTACGGGCGCGACGCCGTTCTCGAGGCCACCCGCGTGTACATGGAGCAGTCCGAGCGGCGCACGCGGGCGGCGCTGGCCGCCATTCCCCCCGGCACCTACCAGGCTGCCGGGCACTTCGACAACGACGGGATCACGCTGGACCGCCCCGTGTGCGTGGCGATGGCGATCACGGTCGGTGACGGCAACATGACCGTGGACTTCACCGGCTCCGATTCGCAGGTGGCGGGGCCGTTCAACTGCGGCGACGCCATCACGATCAGCGCGTGCCGGCTGCTCATCAAGTGCCTGACGACGCCGCACGACCCGGTCGACGAGGGCTGCTTCCGTCCGCTGCGCGTGGTCATCCCGCCCCGCTCGGTGCTGGCCGCCGAGGAGCCAGCGCCGACCGCGCGGTACTACGTGCCGATCAACCTGCTCATCGAGCTGGGGCTGCGCGCGCTGGCGCCGGCGATGTCCGACCAGGTGCCGGCCGGCGCCTACGGCGACCAGATGCCGACCATCGCGTTCGGCACGCACCCCGAGACCGGCCGCCTCTACATCCAGGGCGACCTCAACGCCGGCGGCACCGGCGCGCGCCCCACCTTCGACGGCGAGTCGGCGATGATCATCTTCGCGGGCTCGACGGCGCGCAACAATCCCGTCGAGGTCGTCGAGTCGCGAGTGCCGACCATGCGGATCGTGAAGTACGGCCTCCGGCAGGACTCGGGAGGGGCCGGCACCTACCGCGGCGGCCTCGGCATCGAGCGGGTCTACCAGTTCCTCGCCGACGCGTTCATCACCTTCAGCCTCGAGCGAAAGGCGACGCCGCCGTGGGGGCTCAACGGCGGCGCCGACGGCGCCGTGAACGGCGTGGAGATCACCTCGCCCGACGGGGCCGTGCGCCACGTGCGCAAGGCGACCCAGCACCCGATCGGCGCGGGCGAGATCGTCCGCATCATGACCGGAGGCGGCGGCGGCTGGGGCCCGCCGGCCGGTCGCGATCCCGACGCCGTGCGCCGCGACGTCCGCGAGGGCTACGTCTCCGCCCCGGCGGCCCGCCGCGACTACGGCATCGCGGTCAACGGCGCCTGACGTGGCCGTCCGCGCGATCCGCTGCGGCACGCTCTTCGACGGCACCGGCGCCGACCCGGTGCGCAACGCGGTGGTGGTGGTGAGGGACGGCCGCATCGCGTCGGTGGGGACGGCCGCGCCGCCGGGCGCGGCGACGCTGGACCTGGGCGATCGTTTCGTCATGCCCGGCCTGGTCGACTGCCACAGCCACGCCTCGATCGTCCCCGGTCTGGGGGATCAGCTCGGCCAGCTCTGCCGCGGGCCGGTGCCGCAAGCGCTGGCCGCCACCCGCAACCTCCGTCTGGACCTGGCGGCCGGAACCACCACGATGCGGATCATGGGCGAGGAGCACTTCGTCGACGTCGAGCTTCGCGACGCGATCGAGGCGGGGACCATCATCGGCCCCCGCCTGCTCATCGCGGGTCGCGGCCTGGCCGCCAACAACGGGCACGGACGCGCGCTGGCCAGCTACGACGGCGTCGACGAGGTGCGCCGGGGCGCGCGCGAGAACCTGCGCCGGGGCGCCAACCACGTGAAGATCTTCGTCACCGGCGGCGTCAGCTCGCCCGGTACCACGCCGACCTCGAGCGCCTACACTCGCGAGGAGATCCGCGCCGCCGTCGAGGAGGCCGATCGTGTCGGCACCTACGCCGCCGCCCACGCCCACGGCGGCCCCGGGCTGCGCCTGGCCGTGCAGGAAGGTGTGGGCACCATCGAGCACGCCGCGCTCGCCGACGACGAGGACATCGCCCTGATGATCGAGCGGCGCGTGTGGCTCATCTGCACCTTCGCGATCTTCATGCACCCCAACGGGATCGAGCAGGGCGACGGTCAGCGGCCGGCCATCATGGACAAGATGCGCTGGGCCCGCCGGGTCGTCGCCGAGACCTTCCCGCGCCATCTGGCCTCGGGCGTGCGCTTCGCGTGCGGGACCGACAGCGTGCACGGCGCGATGCCATTCGAGCTGCAGACGCTCGTCCGCCTCGGCGTGTCCCCCCGGGAGGCGCTGCTGGCCGGCACTCGCCGGGGCGCCGAGGCCTGCCGGGTGGACAAGGACGTGGGCACGCTGGAACCGGGCAAGCGGGCGGATCTGATCGCGATCGACGGCGATCCCTTGAAGGACATGGCGGCGATGGAGCGCGTGAGCCTGGTCATGAAGGACGGCGTCACCTGCGGGAGGGAGGAGCGATGAGCGAGATCAACGGCTGTCATTCCCCGGACGCGCCGATCGGCCTCAGCCGTCGTGAGTGGCTCGCCGCCGCGGCGGCCGGCTTTGGGACCGTCGCGACGCCCGGCGCGCGCGCGGCCTTCGCCCAGGGCGCGCCCAAGCGCGGCGGGACCCTGCGCGTGGCCACCGTCGACAAGCCCGTGAACATGGACCCGGGCTACGCCCAGCTCTACTCGTCGCTGCAGGTCTACCAGAACGTCTACAACAAGCTCGCTTACGTCGACGAGTCCGGCCAGTTCATCCCGGGCCTGGCCAAGTCCTGGAAGGCGGAGAACGACAAGACCTGGCTGTTCGACCTCGTCGACAACGCGGTCTTCCACAACGGCGAGCCGTTCACCGCCCAGGACGTGGTCTTCACCTTCACGCGGCTGCTGGACGCCAAGAACAAGCTTCCCATGCGAGTCTTCTTCTCGCCGGTCGAGGGTGTGGAGGCGGTCGGCTCGTATCAGGTGCGCTTCCACCTCAGCCGCCCGTTCGGCCCGCTGCTGGCGATGCTGACGCAGGCCACCGAGATCGTGAACGAGAAAGCGCTCAAGGAGAAGGACCCCAAGCTCTTCCCGATCGGCACCGGGCCCTACAAGTTCGTCGAGTGGGTGAAGGACGACCACGTCACGCTGGAGCGCTGGGACAAGTACTTCCGCCCGGGCCGACCGTACCTGGACCGGATCGTGTTCCACGCGCCCGCCGACGACACCGTGCGGCTCACCGGGCTGCAGACCGGGCGCTTCAACTGGATCCAGACGGTGCCGCCCCAGCGCATCCCCGAGCTGGAGCGGGGCCGCGATCCGAAGTCCTCGCCCGGTCGCCCCTACCTGCCCTTCTTCCTCATGCTCAACGCGAGCAAAGCGCCGTTCAACGACAAGCGGCTGCGCCAGGCGATCGCGTGGGCGATCGACCGCGCCGAGATCGTCAAGCTCGTGTACTTCGGCAGTCACGTCGTCACCGCCGAGCCCACGCCGGAGCCGAGCCCGTGGGCCACCGGCGTCAACGCCCACAAGGGCGGGCCCGACCTCCCGCGCGCCAGACAGCTGCTCGCCGACGCTGGCGCTGGCGGTGGGCTGACGCTCACCTACCTCGTCAAGTCCCAGGTGCCGGTGCTGGTCAAGACGGGCGAGATTCTGCGGGAGCAGCTCAAGAAGATCGGGATCACGCTCGAGGTCCAGCCGCTGGAGTCGGGACAGTACTTCGAAGCGCTGGTCGGCAAGAAGTACGACATCGCGGCGGCGTGGTGGAGTGTGACCGTCGATCCCGACATGTTCTACTCGCCGCTACAGCACTCGGCCTCGGCCTGGAACTTCACGGGCTTCAAGTCCGAGGAGGCCGACCGTCGGATCGAGGCCTTCCGGTTCACGGCCAGCCCGGCGGCCCGCAAGAAGATGTACCCGGACCTGGTGCGCTGGTTCCAGGAGGAGGGCTCGCTCGTCGTCTTCAGCAACGAGATCCAGCGGTACTGGATGAAGCCCAACGTCCAGAACGCCGCCCCGCTGCCGTCGCTGGAGCTGCGGTTCGAGGACACCTGGCTGGCCTGATCTGATCGCGCGACCGGGCTGATGTCGCCCTGGCTCTACGCGGCGCGCCGGCTGCTCCTCGCCGTGCCGCTGCTGTTCGGCATGAGCGTGCTGGTGTTCGGGCTCATGCGGCTGGTGCCGGGCGACCCGGCCGTGGCCGTGCTCGGCTACAAGGCCACGCCCGAGGGCATCCGGGCGTTGCGCGAGGCCTTCCACCTCGACGAGACGCTGCCGCAGCAATATGTGAGGTGGCTGGCCGGCGTGGCCCGCGGCGACTTCGGGCTCGACTTCCGCCAGAACGAGCCGATCGGGCGCATGATCCTCGACCGGCTACCCGTCACGCTCGAGCTCACGCTGCTGGCCACGCTCTGCGCGGCGCTGATCGGCATCCCCCTCGGGCTGCTGGGCGGCGGCCGCCGCGGCGGCGTGGCCGATCGCGCCGCCCTGGCGATCGGCCTGATCGGGATCTCGATCCCCGACTTCTGGCTCGGCATCATGCTGATCCTCGGCGTCTCGCTCGGCCTGGGCCTGCTGCCCTCGGGTGGCTTCGTGCCCCTCGCCGAGGCTCCACTCGACAACCTGCTGCACCTCGTGCTCCCCGCGCTCACGCTGGCGGTGAGCCGGGCGGCCGTGCTCGGCCGCCTCACGCGGGCGGCGGTGCTGGACGTCGTGCATCGCGGCTTCGTGCAGGTGGCGCGCGCCAAGGGCCTGGCCGAGCGCGGCGTCCTCGTCCGCCATGTGCTGCCTAACGCCGCCATCCCGATCGTCACCGTGCTGGGGCTGCAGACCGGTTACATGCTCGGCGGCGCCATCGTCGTGGAGATGATCTTCACACTGCCCGGCGTGGGTCGGATGACGCTCGACGCCGTGCTCGAGCGCAACTATCCGGTGGTGCAGAGCACGGTGCTGGTGGTGGGAGCGATGTTCATGCTGGTCAACCTGGGCACCGACATCCTCTACGGGGTGATCGACCCGCGGGTGCGACGGCGGTGACGCGCGCGCGCGTGGCGCTGGCCGGCCTCGTGGTGGTGGCGGCGCTGGCGCTGCTGGCGGCCGTCGCCCCGGGCCTGCCCATCGGCAGCCCCACCGAGATCTCCAAGGACCTCGCGCTGCGCGGGCCCACGGCTGCCGAGCCGTTCGGGATGGACGATCTGGGGCGCAGCGTGCTCAGTCGCGTCGTGCACGCCTATCGCGTCTCCCTGGGCGTCGCGGTGGCCGCCGCGCTGCTGGCGCTGCTCGTCGGCGTGCCGCTCGGCCTGGTGGCCGGCTGGGCCGAGGGGCTCGCCGACCAGCTCATCATGCGGCCGCTCGACGTCCTGATGTCGTTCCCGGCCATCCTGCTGGCCATCGCGTTGATGAGCGTGTTCGGCACCGGCGCGCCGCTGGTCGCCGTCGCGCTGGCCGTCGTCTACACGCCGATCGTCGCGCGGGTGGTGCGCGCGGCGGTGGTGGCCACCAAGGTCGAGATCTATGTCGACGGCGCCCGCGCGCTGGGCGCCACCGTGCCCCGCCTGGTCCTCGCCCACATCCTGCCCAACGCCGCTACGCCGGTGCTGGTGCAGGCCTCGGTGCTGATGGCCATCGGCATCCTGATCGAGGCCGCGCTGTCGTTCCTCGGCGTCGGCGTGCGCCCGCCCACGCCCTCGCTCGGCCTCATGCTCGCCGACGGCCGCGGCTTCATGCTCCAGGCCCCGTGG
>JBKOZA010000332.1:0-2213 GCA_046725675.1 Candidatus Methylomirabilota bacterium | reverse complement strand
TGATCGTCGACGGCAAGGTCGTCTTCTCCAAGAAGACCGAAGGGCGGCTTCCGCCGACCGGCGAGCTCGTCGCCCGCGTCAGGGGCGCCCGCTGACCACCTTCCGACTCGGCGACGTCGCCATCACGCGGGTGGTCGAGATCGGGCGGTCGTTCTATCCGACGACCGACATGCTCCCGGAGTCGACGGCGGAGGCGGTCGCCCGTCATCACGGCTGGCTCAAGCCCGACTTCTTCGACGAGGCGACCGGTGACCTCGGCTCGCGCATCCAGACCTTTGTCGTTCGCACGCCCGGGCGCACGATCCTGATCGACACCGGGGTCGGCAACGGCAAGGAACGCCACGAGGCGCCGCTCTGGAACCGGCGTCGGGGGACGTGGCTGCAGGATCTTGCGGCGGCCGGCGTCACGACCGAGCAGGTCGATACCGTCGTGTGCACCCACCTGCACGTCGACCACGTTGGCTGGAACACCCGTCTGGATGGCGGGCGCTGGGTGCCCACCTTCCCGAACGCCCGCTACGTGATCCACGGTGAGGAGTGGCAGTTCTGGAAGTGGGAGAGCGAGCAGGGGCGGGAGGCCTCCGGGTGCATCGCCGACAGCGTGCAGCCGGTGGTCGAGGCGGGCCTCGTCACCCTCGTCGACGATCGTTACGAGATCGCGCCCGGCCTGCGCTTCGAGCCCGCGCCGGGGCACACGCCGGGCCACGTCGCCGTGCGGCTGGCGACGCCGGCCGGGCAGGCAGTGTTCGCCGGAGATCTCATGCACCGCACGGTGCAGGTGGCCGAGCCGCAGTGGAACAGCCGCTTCTGTCACGACGGCCACCGGGCCCGCAAGACGCGTCAGGAGTTCCTCGAGCAACACGCCGGCAGCGGCGTGCTCGTCCTGCCCGCGCACTTCCCGCGCCCGGGCTACGTCGTGCGAGAGGCCGGCGGCCTCAGGTTCCGTCCCGCGGCCTGAGCGCGATCAGGCGGCCCGGCCCCGCCCGGCTCTCCCGGCTCCGGTCACCCCGTCACGGGCGGCTGGCGGCCGATCCAGGGTCGCGCTGCCTCGAGCTGGGCGCCGAGACGTAAGAGTGTGGCCTCGTCGCCGAAGCGCGCGACACACTGCACGGCGACTGGCAACCCTCCGGGGCTCGTGCCGAGCGGCAGCATCATCGCGGGCTGGCCGGTCAGGTTGAACCAGACCGTGAATGGCGAGAACGTAAACACCCTTCGCCAGTACTCATCGACATCGCCCAGCATCATGTCGATCCAGCCCAGCTTGGGCGGCAGCATCGCCAGTCCGGGCGTGAGCAGCACGTCCCAGTCCGCGTGGAATGCGGCCATCTGACGGCCGAGGCGATGGGCGACCTGTGTCGCCCGCACGTAGTCGGCAGCGGAGATGCGCTCGCCCATCTGACCGGTGGCGTAGGTGACCGCCTCGACCTCGCCGGGACGAGGCGGGCGGCCGGCAGTCGGATGGCCGTTGAGATTGACCACCGTGTTGGCGGCGATGAGCGTCAGGAACGTGGGGACGACGAGCGCGCCGTCGATCGTGGGGGTGGCCTCCTCGACCTGATGTCCGAGGTCTGCGCACAGCTGCACGGTCTCGCGAAGCACGCGGCGAGGCTCGGTCTCGACGGGCGCGCCGTTAGGGGTGGCCGCGGTCCAGGCGATGCGTAACCGGGCCGGCGGCGTTCCCACCTCTTGCAGGAAGGGGCGCGCGGGCGGCGGCGCCACGTAGGGGTCACCAGGTCCGGAGCCGGCGGTCGCGTCCAGCAGCGCCGCGCTGTCGCGCACACTGAGCGTGACCGCGTGCTCGACCGAGCAGCCCCCGAGCCCCTCGCCCGTGTAGGGAGCCATCGTGTTCCTTCCGCGCGTGGGCTTGAGCCCGACCAGGCCGCAGCAGGCGGCCGGCGCCCGGATCGAGCCGAAGCCGTCGGTGGCGTGGGCCATCGGCAGCAGGCGGGCGCCGACCGCCGCGGCGGCGCCACCGCTGGAGCCGCCGGAGATGCGGGTGAGGTCCCACGGGTTCCGCGTCGGCCCGTGCAGCTGGGGCTCGCACGTGAGGCTCAGGCCCAGTTCGCACGTGTTCGTGCGACCGAAGATCACCAGGCCGGCGCGCCGGAGGCGGGCGACGTGCTCGCTGTCGGCCGCAGGCGGCGGCGCGTCGGCGAAGAAGCGCGAGCCCCGCGTCATGCGCACGCCCGCGAGGGACGCCGTGAGGTCCTTCA
>JBKOZA010000331.1:0-3623 GCA_046725675.1 Candidatus Methylomirabilota bacterium | reverse complement strand
GGATGAATCACCGCGCAGTCGACCCCGGCCGAGGCCATCTCGGCCAGCGCATCGTCGGCCGAGTAGGTCGGAATCTGGCGATGGTGGGCGCTCATCTTGCCGTTCTGCCAGAGGTGGATCTGGGAATCGACGATCAGCATGCCTTCCTCCCGAGCACCTCGGCCGCCTGCTTCTCGACCACGGTGCCCTTGAAGAAGTCCGGGTTCACCTCGCCCCAGAAGCGCACGGCGTTGTCGAACATGAAATCCCGGAAGTCGTCGTCGTCGAGCAGCCCGTGCTCGACCAGCTCGTACGCTTCCGGCACGACCTCGGTCATGTCGGGCACGTCGAAGTGTCCGATGTCCGAGCTGAAGAGCGCGTTGAGGCGCGCGCCCATCGGGTTGGCCTTGCGGTTGAAGGCCCACGCGTTCAGCGGATCGTCGGCCTCGCAGCCGAAGTAGTAGCGCGGGACGAAGAGCTCGCGGATGTCCTCCTTGCGCGTGATCTGGCAGCGGGAGTAGTCGTCGAGGTCCTCGACGCCGCCGGTGCCGTTGCCGTTGTCGTCCAGCCCTTCGCCGCGCCGCACGGCCTGCAGCATCGCCGGCTCCGCGTACTGCTCGGCCAGACCCAGCAGCGCGGCTCGATCGAGCCGCTCGGGGCGGGTGTTCTCGAGCGCGTCCCGGTGTCGCTTCTCCCAGTGTCCGATGAGGTCCGCGTAGAGCGAGCACGCCCAGCCGACTCCGCCCTCGAGGAAGGCGAAGTTCAGCTCCGGGAAGCGGCGGGTGACCCCGCCGAAGAAGAGGCCCTTGGCCATGGCCTCGCCGGCCGAGGCGAAGTGGCCGATGTGGTTGTAGCAGAAGTTCGACGGCGAGTTCCGCAGCAGGATCGAGCGGGCGCCGTTGTGGAAGCTCGGGGCGATCTTCAGCTCGCGACACGTGGCCCACACCGGATCGTAGTCGTGCTCGCTGTCGATGCCGATCACGTCGTACCACTCGACGAACTTCGAGGCCTCGGGATGCTCTTCGACGAGCGCGGGGATGGGCCGGCGGATGAGGCCGCCCATCATGACGACCCGCAGGCCGAGCTGCTTGCTGGCGAACTCCAGCTCCTCGATCGCCTCCTCCGGCGAGTACATCGGGATGATGGCGGCCGGGATGATGCGATCGCCGAACGCACGAAACTGCTCGGCCGCGAACACGTTGTAGGCGCGGCAGAGCGCCCGCCGGTGCTTCGCCGGCGGCAGGCGGTAGTAGCCCAGTCCCGCGGTCGGATAGACCACGCAGAAGTCGAGCCCGAGATCGTCCAGCCGCTCGTACAGGAGGCGCGGCATCATGGCGGTCGCCCGATCGAGCGTGTTCTTGGTCGGCAGGAACCAGAATGCCTCTTGCCCGATCCGCCGGCGCCGCCGCTCGGCCACCGACATGTTGAGCGAGTTCGGGATGCGCGCGCTCGCCATGTCCAGCGCCTCGACCGCCGTGTCGCCGCCGATGCGGCGAAACTCCTGACGCATGAGCGGGTGGAACTCGGCCCAGTGCCCGTCGGCGTCGATGATCGGATGGCTCAGGCGGCCGCGGAGCTTCCGGGCCTCGGTCTGCGCGGGGGTCGTCATGACGCTCCTCCGTGGCAAGGCATCGCCGGCTGAATGATACCCCGAGGCCGGGTCAGCGGCGGGCGGCCAGCGGATCCTCCGGGTGCAAGATGGGCGTCCACTTGAGCCCGATGCGCGAGAGATCGGGCGCCAGCACGTCCTCGCCCGCCGGTCGCACGCCGCGCTCGATCCACGCGACGAGGTCGTCAAAGGCCTGCTCGCGCGTTTCGCCGTCGAAGCCGCAGTGGCTCGGGGCGCGGATCACCCGCTGCACCAGCAGGTGGTCCGTCCCGGCCGCGATGGTGCGGCGCCGGTACGACTGCTCCAGGCTCAGCGGCACCCAGGCGTCGCCGGTCTCGTGCAGCGTCAGGAGGGGCACCGTGAGTCGGCCGGTCCGCTCCGCGTACACGGGGTTCGCGGTCGGCGAGCGGGCGTCCTTCGCCGGGTGCACCCGCCGGACGCGCGCGTTGAGCTCGTCCTCGGTGAGGCCGAGCCCGGGGTCGATCCGGTACCGGATGTGCGCGGTACTGGCCCCGCGGAGGCCGGGATTGGGCTCGTTCTCGAGGTCGCGGGGGCGGTGCATCATGTTCAGGAGATAGCGCCGCTTGAGGCCCAGGAGCCGCAGTGGCAGATCGTTCCCGGCCTGATCGGCGCCCATCAGGTACTTCACGACGCTGTCGAACTGCCGTCCGCGGGCGGTGTACGCGCCGGGCATGCCCAGCGCCGGGACGACGCGCTCGTTGACGAGACGTCCGAAGGCCTCCCGATCGGGCGCGTCGAGCAACGGCACGCCGGCGATGAGCTCGGCCGCCGCGGTGTACGCCATCAGGTAGTCGGCGATGCCGATGCCGTCGACGAGGCCGCATTCGGCGAGACCGCCCTGGTAGAGCGCCGGCCGCAGCTCCAGCGACGCGACCGCGATGTGGCCGCCCATCGACTGGCCGTAGATGATCGTCCAGCGCGGCGGGCCGACGTCCTTCAGGAACAGCTCGCGGAGCGCGACGAGGTCCTCGATGAACAGATGGGGCCGATACTCGCGCGCGCGATAGCCGGAGGCGATCCAGGCGTGGCCTTCGCCGATGATGTGGCCCGCCATCGGGGGCGTGGCGACCGCGCCCGGCCCCGGGCCGCGCTGGATGCCGTGCGCGTACACGACGAGACCGCCACGCCAGTTCGCCGGCACTTCGATGAGGTAATCCGCGCCATCGAGGACGCCGCTCCGGCTGATCGCCGCGCGTGGCGGCTCGGCGCCCGGCGCGGCGGACCCGGGCGCCCGCGGCAAGACGAGCGCGGCACTCAGCGCGAGCAGAGCGACGAGGGGCCAGCGCATCACGGTGGCTTGTAGCATACTCGACACCCTCGGATCGGGGGTGCGGCATGGCAACTCGTTCGCGGCACCCTACGAGGACGTGAAGCTGAAAACGAAGTGACCGGGCGGTCCGGAGGGATCACGTCTGATGGCGCGCTTTGACGACTACGCGGCGAAGTACCAGACCGTCCGCATGGAACGGCGCGACGGCATCCTCCAGATGACGTTTCACACCGACGGCGGGCCCCTGCAGTGGGGCCTCTTGCCGCACGGCGAGTTCCCCCAGGCCTTCCGTGACGTCGGCGGCGATCCCGAGAACAAGGTCGTCATCCTCACGGGTACCGGCGACACCTATTCCGGTCCCCGGGCGGCCGGAGGCACCGGCATGCGCAGCACCCCGGCCCAGTGGGACCGTGTCTACTGGGAGGGCAAGCACCTGCTGATGAGCCTGCTCGACATCGAGGTGCCGATGATCAGCGCGATCAACGGCCCGGCCTGGAGGCACTCCGAGATCCCGCTCCTGTGCGACATCGTGCTGGCCGCCGATGACGTCCAGTTCCAGGACTCGGCCCACTTCCCGAACGGGATGGTGCCGGGCGACGGCATGCACATCGTCTATCCGCTGCTGCTGGGCTGGAATCGTGGCCGCTATTTCCTGCTGACCGGGCAGGTCCTCGACGCCCCCCAGGCGCTGGAGCTGGGCCTGGTCAGCGAGCTGCTCCCGCGCGCCGATCTACTTCCGCGGGC
>JBKOZA010000330.1:0-7305 GCA_046725675.1 Candidatus Methylomirabilota bacterium | reverse complement strand
GGGGAAGCGTCGACCTGCCGCCCGGACTCTCGCGGGCCCGGGGCGCCGCGGCTCAGCGAGCGGGCGACTCGGCGGCGCGGTGGCGCGCACGGCGCCAGAGGCGAACGGTCACGAACGCCAGCACGCCGGCGACGACCAGCGCCACGCTGATCCAGCGCACCTCGGCCGACGCCTCCGACCAGTGGGCGCCCAGGAGCCAGCCGAGCCCGGCCCACTTGGTGGTCCAGGCCAGCGCCCCGAGCACGTCGAGGGCCAGGAACGTGGGATAGCGGACGCCGTGGTCACGGGCCAGGGGCCAGGTCAGGACGCGCACGACGGCGACGAAGCGGCCGGCCAGGATCGTGAGCGCGCCGAAGCGCCGGAGCCAGTCGGTCGTGCGCTCCACGCAGTCCGGTGAGCTGAACGTCAAGCGGCAGTAGAGCCGCACCAGGCGATCGCTGCGCAGCGGGCGCGCGAAGTACCACAGGTGATCGGTGACGATCAGACCGAGCGCGCCGACCGCGATGACCGTGAGGAGACTCGCGTCGCCGGCGGCGGCCACCGCACCGGCCGCCGCGACCACGAAGCGCCCCGGGAACGGGATCGCCGTCGCGTCGATGAGCGTCGAGAGGAACACGACCGAGTACGTGTGCTGGACCAACCAGCCGGTAAGCCGCTCGATGAGCGTGTCCACGGAGTGAGGACTGTGCAACCGCGATACCAGGGCGATTGGGCGGACCGGCGCTCGACATGACGCCGCTCACCGCCGCCGACCTCTGGGGGAGCCTGTTCGTCGGCCTCGCAGTGGTCATCTGCTTCTTGGCCGAGCACCGCCATCCGCTTCGGACCAGGGTGAGGCCCTTGCGCGAGCGCGTCGGGGTGAACCTGCCGATGGTGGCGCTGGCCGCCCTGACGCTGCGCCTGGTGATGATTCCGGCCGCGCTGGCGGTGGCGACTGCGGCCGAGCGCGCCGGGGTCGGGTTGCTCCGCTGGATGCCCCTGCCCGCGGCGCTCGCCGCGGTCGCGGGTTTCCTGCTCCTGGACTGGTCGGTCTACGTGTGGCACCGGCTCAACCACCGGGTGGCCTGGCTGTGGCGGTTCCATCTCGTGCACCACACCGACCTGGACCTGGACGTTACGACGGCGTTCCGCTTCCACGTCGGCGAGCTGCTGCTCTCGGTGGCCTGGCGCACGCTGGCGATTGCCGCGATCGGCGCCGGCCCCGCCCTGCTCCTCGGCTACGAAGCTGTCACCCAGGCGGCGACGGCGTTTCACCACAGCAACTGGGCGCTGCCCGCCGCGCTCGAGCGGAGGCTCAATCTCCTCCTGGTGACGCCGGCGATGCACGGGATCCACCACTCGGTCGTCGAGCGGGAGACCAACTCCAACTGGTCGGTCGTCCTGTCGTGGTGGGACCGCCTGCACGCCACGCTGCGACGCGACCCGCCGAACGAGACGCTGACGATCGGGCTGCCGGCCTGGCGCCGACCGCGCGAGCTGGGCGTGGTCCGCCTGCTCGCGCTGCCCTTCACGCGGCAGCCGCCGGCGTGGACGCCCCGCTGAGGCGACGCGTCCCGCGGGCGGAAGCGCGGCTCAGCGGCCGAGCGCCTTGCGACGCCACAGCTCCCACGGCCGGGGAACCGTCCCTCCCACCGATGCCTCGGCCCTGCGCGCCTCCTCGTCGTCGAGATAGGTGATGGGCCCGCCGAGCGCCATCGCCTGGGCCTGCAGTCGGGCGTTCATCTCGGTGTAGACGCTGCGGAAGACCGCCAGCGGCAGTGAGGCGCCGACGACCACGGCGCCGTGGCCGCGCATCAGCGCAACCGGCCGGCCGGCGAGCGTCTGGGCCAGGGCCTTGCCCAGCGCGGCGGTGCGCACCAGCATGTCGGTCGCCTGGCCGCTAGCCACCTTGATGTCGAACACCGGCACGCCCCCGCCCAGGAACGCGCTCATGTGATAGAGCGGTCGCAGGGGCACGGTGCTCACCCCGAACGGGATGACCGAGGGCGAGTGGTTGTGCACGACCGCCTTGACGTCCGGCCGGACGCGATAGATCTCGCCGTGGATGAAGCGCTCGAGGTAGGTCGTGCGGCCGCGAGGCTCCACCGGGTTGGAGTCGAGGTCGTACTCCATGACGTCGGCCGCCGTGACGAGCTCGGGCGCGATCGAGCGCGACATGAGGTAGCGCTGTGGATCGGCGGGATGGCGGACACTCACGTGGCCGTAGCCGTCGAGCACGCCCTGGTCGACCAGGATCCGGTTGGCGGCCACGAGGTCATCCACGAGCGCGGGGTCGGCGGGCCCGGCCGACGGCGGCGTCTGGGCAGTGGTGCTGGGGCTGACCAGCGCACCGGCGAGGCCGAACCCGGCGGCGCACACGAACTGACGACGGCTGGGACGAGTCATGGCAGTGTCCTCCGGAGAGTCGCTCATCGCACCGCGCGAGACCGCGTCTGAAGCGAGCGTCGCAGCTCCTCCAGCGCGGCGACGAACGCGTCGAGGGCTGGCGTGTGGGGCTTGTCGCGGCGACGCACGAGGCCCAGCTGGCGTTCGAGCGGCGGTGTCAGCCGTAGCGCCGTCAGCACCCTTGCGCGGACTTCGCTCTTCACCGAGAACCAGGACGTGACGGACAGGCCGAGGCCGGACTCGACCAGCTTCTTGATCGCCTCGGTGTTGCCGAGCTCCATCGGCGCCCGCGGCGCCACGCCGGCGCGGTGGAACCATCCGTCGATGACCCGTCGCAGGGTGGCGCCGGCCTCGAAGAGGATCAGCGTGTGCCCGGCCAGTGTCGGGGCGTCGATGGTCTTGAGCCGCCGCCATGCCGGCTCCGGCGGCCCTATGGCCACGAGCTCGTCGTGGAAGAACGGCGTCACGGTCAGCTCACGGTCGCGCACCGGCAGGCTCACGATGCCCACGTCGAGCGTGTTGGCGACGATCGCCCGGGTGATCTCCGACGCGTTGCCCGTCACCACCACCACTTCCGTCTCCGGGTAGCGCGCGCGAAAGCGGCGTAGCGCGGGCGGCAGCAGGTAGATGCTGATCGACGCGCTGGTGCCCAGCCGCACGCGCCCGGCCACCACACCGCGCAGCCCCTGCACGCGCTCGACACCCGCCTCCAGCTCGCGGAGCGCCCGGTCGGCGTGGGTGAGCAGGAGCTGGCCCGCCCGCGTCGGGAAGGCCCGCTTGCCGACGCGCTCCAGCAGCGGGAGCCCCAGCGCGCGCTCCAGGTGGCGCACCTGCATGCTGACGGCCGGCTGCGTGAGCCGCAGCGTCTGGGCCGCACGCGAGAACGAGCCATGCTGCGCGATCGCCTGCAGCGTCCGGAGGTGGGTGAGCTGGAGGTCCATCGAGATCAAAATCTAGGTGATGCTCTGGATCAAAACAATTGATTTCCCTGATAGACGGTCCGGCCTCACCCTCGTGGCCATGGACGCCAACCTGTACGCGCTGGAGATCCTGGTCCGCGAGCGACTCACCCACGCCCGCGACGAGGCGCGACGACAGGACCTGGCGGCGCTCGCCGCGCCCGTGGCGCTGCGCGTCCGTCTGGGGGTGGGTCTCATCGCGCTTGGAGCGTGGCTTCGCGGCGAGCCCGAGCTCGCCGTCGCCGAGCAGTCGTGATCCGGCCAGCGGTCCCGGCCGATAGCGAGGCGATCGCGGCGATCTGGAACCACGAGGTGCTGCACACCTCGGCGACGACCGACACCGAGCCGCGCAGCGCCGAGGGGCAACGCGCCTGGCTGGCCGCCCACGGGCCCCGACACCCGGTCGTCGTGGCCGTGGACGCGGGCGAGGTGGTCGCCTTCGGCGCCCTGTCGCCCTATCGTCCGAAGCCGGCCTACGCGTGGACGGCGGAGAACTCCGTGTACGTCAAGGACGGCTGGCGGGGCAAGGGGCTGGGCGGCGCCCTCCTCGAGCGCTTGCTGGTCCTGGCCGAGTCGCACGGCCACCGGTCGGTCATCGCGCGCATCACCGCCTGCAACGAGGCGTCGCTCGCGCTGCACGAGCGCCGTCGCTTCGTGCGGGTCGGCCACGAGCGGCGGGTGGCGTTCAAGCACGGAATCTGGCACGACGTCGTCACGCTTCAGCGCATACTCGTCGACTGACGTCATCCCCGCCGCTGCCAGGAGGCGCGATGGACCCGCGGCCGGCGCCGGCCGTCTTCACCCGCACGGTCCTGGTCTGCGTCGGCCTCACCTTCCTGCTCCACGTCGTCACCTATCTGCTCAACACCCAGCTGCCGCTGCACGTGGTCGGGCTCGGCGGCAGCCACGCGCAGATCGGCTGGCTGTTCGCGATGAGCACGGGCGTGGCGATGCTGCTGCGGCCGCAGGTGGGCGGCTGGGTGGACCGCCACGGCGCCCGGGCGGTGATGCTGCCGGGTGCGGGCGTCTTGCTGGTGACCATGCTCGCCCTCGGCGTCGCCACGAGCCCGCTGGGTCTCATCGCCGCGATGACCGGGCTCGGGGTCAGTGGCGCGCTCATCTCGACGACGGGCAGCGTGGTGGTGGCCGCCCACAGTCCGGCCGCGCGGCGCGGTGAGGCGCTGAGCCTCTACTACGTGGCGGCGTCCGTCGGCGTGGCGCTGGGCCCGGCGGCCGGCTTCGCGCTGGCCGACGTGGGCGGCATGGCGCTGAACTTCGGCGCGGTGACGGCGCTGAGCCTCGCCGTCGGCCTGCTGACCCTGACCGTCCGGACGCCGCCGGCGGCGACGGCCGTCGCCGATGGTGTCGTGCGGCTCTGGAGCTCGCACGCGGTGCCCGCCTCGCTCGCGCTGATCGTCATCACCACCGGCCACGCCACCGTCTACGCCTTCCTGCCCCTGCACGCAGCGGCCCAGGGTCTCGGCCGCATCGCCTGGTTCTTCCCGCTCATGTCCGGATGCACGATCCTCTGCCGGCTCGTCCTGCGCCGCGCTTCCGACCGCCACGGGCGCGTGCGAGTGCTGATCCCGGCCCTGCTCGGCGTGGCCGCGGGCAACGCGCTGCTGGCGGCGCCGCCGAGCATGGGCTCGCTCGTCGGAGCCGCCGCGCTGCTCGGCTGCGGCAACTCGATGCTCTACCCCACGCTGGTGGCGCTCGTCGCCGATCGCACACCCGCGCATGAGCGGGGCCTCGCCATCGGCACGCTCTCGGGCGCCTGGGACGTCGGCGTGGCCGTCGGCTCCCCGCTCATCGCGCTGCTCGTCCAGTCCCGCGGGTACTCCGCCGGCTTCCTGGCCGCCGCCACGATGACCCTGCTCGGCCTCCTGACCTTCGTCCTCACCGAACGCCGCCGCCTCGCCGCCCTCGCGCCCGTCGACGACAAGACGCTCGACCACCGCCCGACGTAGACTGGCCGGGTGCCGGACCCCGAGCGGCCCAGCCTCCCGGCGCCCCTGCGCGCGTTCGCCAGTCGCGACTTCCGGCTCTTCTTCGCCGGTCAGCTCGTGTCCCTGGTCGGGACCTGGATGCAGTCCGTCGCCCAGTCGTGGCTGGTGCTCGAGCTGACCGATTCGCCGTTCCGGCTCGGCCTGGTGGGCACGCTGCAGTTCGCGCCCGTGCTGGCCCTGTCCTTCTTCGCGGGGGCGCTGGCCGATCGGCTGCCCAAGCGTCGGCTCCTCGTCGCCAGCCAGTCGCTGATGTGCCTGCAGGCGCTGGTGCTGGCCGCCCTGGTGTACCGCGGTCACGTCGCCTACTGGCACGTCGCCGTGATGGCCACCGTCTACGGCGTGGCCAACACGGTCGACATGCCGACGCGGCAGGCGTTCATCGTGGAGATGGTGGGCCGGGAGTCCCTGCGCAGCGCCATCGCGCTGAATTCCGCCATGTTCAACGGCGCCCGCGTCGTGGGCCCCGCGCTGGCCGGCCTCGTCATCGCCCGCTGGGGCACGGCGGTGGCCTTCTTCTTCAACGGCCTGTCGTTCGTGGCCGTGATCGCCGCGCTGCTCGCGCTGCGGGCCGAGGGCCGGCCCCACCCGGCCAGCGGACGGGCCCTGCGGGAGGAGATCGCCGAGGGGGTGCGCTACGCGCTGCGCACGCCCCGCATCGCGCTGGTGCTGAGCCTGGTCATGGCGGTCAGCGCGTTCTTCTTCAACTACAACACGCTGGTGCCCCTGCTCGCGCGCGACATCCTGCACCAGGACGCGCACGGGTTCGGCCTGCTGATGACGGCCGTCGGCTGCGGCGCCGTCGTCGGCGCCGTCGTCCTGGCCTCGCTGGGCACCGAGCGTCCCCCGGCGCGGATGCTCGTCGCCTGCGCGCTGGTGCTGGGAGCGGCGATGATGCTGACGGCCAGCGTCACGCGCTTCGACGTGGCGGCGGTGCTGCTCCTGATCATGGGATTCTGCGGCATGCTCTTCATGACCGGGGCCAACACGACCGTGCAGCTCACGGTGCCCGACGACCTGCGTGGGCGCGTCATGAGCCTGCACACGCTGATGTTCGCCGGCATGACGCCGTTCGGCGCGTTCCTGGTCGGCTCGGTCACCGAGGCGCTCGGCCCCCGGGCCGGCTTCTTCATCACCGGGGCCGGCGGCATCGTCGCCGTGACGATGGTCACGCTCTGGTGGCGGTGGTACCGTCAGCCGAGGTAGAAGTACGCCATGCCCGCGATGACCCGGATCGTCGTCCGCGACACGCCCGTGGATCTGCTGCGGGACGGCAGCGGCCCGCCCCTGCTCTTCCTGCACGGGGCCGGCGCCGGCGGCCGCTGGCTCACCTTCCAGGAGCGCCTGGCCGCGCGCTTCGACGTGGTGGCGCCGAGCCACCCCGGGCACGGCGCCTCGCCGGCCGCCGAGTGGATCGAGCACGTGTCCGATCTGGCCTTCCACTACCTCGATCTCCTCGACACGCTCGGGCTCGCGCGGGTCCACGTGGTCGGCGCCTCGTTCGGCGGCTGGATCGCCGCCGAGCTGGCCACCATGGCCTCCCCTCGTCTGCGCTCGCTGACGCTCATCGACCCGGTCGGCATCAAGGTCGAGGGATGGATCTATCCGTTCCTGTTCGGCATGGAGCTGCCGGAGCTGGTGGCGACCGTCTTTCACAACCCGCTCGCGGCCCTCGCGCTGGCGCCACCGGACATGAGCATCGACACGCTGGCGATCCTCTACCGACAGAACACCGCGCTGGCCCGGGTGGCCTGGAACCCATACCTGTACAACCCGCTGCTGCGCCGGCGCCTGGCCCGCATCGCGACGCCGACGCTGCTGTGCTGGGGCGCCCACGACCGCCTCGCCCCGCTCGTCTGCGCGGAGGCGTGGCGCAAGGAGATCCCGGGCGCGGCGCTGCGCGTCTTCGAGGCATCGGGCCACGTGCCGCACCTCGAGGAGCCGGACGCGGTGGCGGC
>JBKOZA010000329.1:0-6580 GCA_046725675.1 Candidatus Methylomirabilota bacterium | reverse complement strand
CCTCGACGACGAGGATCAGCTCTCCAGCCATGGCCCCACCGGGATCGCGAAGGTGAACGTCGCGCCCTCGCCCAGCCGGCTCTCGACCCGGATCGTGCCGCCGTGCAGCTCGACGAACTTGCGGGCCAGGGCCAGGCCCAGACCCGTCCCCTCGTGCTTGCGCGCGTAGTCGCTTCCCACCTGGCGAAACTCCTCGAAGACCGTCTCGTGGTCCTCGGGCGCGATGCCGACGCCGGTGTCGGCGACCGAGATCTCGGCCATGCCGTCGGCCCGCACAGCCCGGACGTCGACGCGCCCGCCTTCGGGCGTGAACTTCACCGCGTTGGACAGGAGATTGAGCAGCACCTGCTTGATCTTGCGCTCGTCGCCCTTGATCGCGCCCAGGCGCGGGTCGATCGTCTGCTCCAGGACGATCCCGCGTCGCAGGGCCCGCTCGCGGACGAGGACGAGGGCGTTGTCGATGGCCTGCGGCAGGTCGAACTCGGTCGCCTCCAGCTCCATCCTCCCCGCCTCGATCTTGGCCA
Organism: Candidatus Methylomirabilota bacterium; assembly: GCA_046725675.1. Classification (GTDB taxonomy): domain Bacteria; phylum Methylomirabilota; class Methylomirabilia; order Rokubacteriales; family CSP1-6; genus AR5. The sequence goes on along the minus strand of JBKOZA010000329.1, from coordinate 6,056 downwards.
GGTCGAGGATGTCATTGATGAGCGAGAGCAGGTGGCGCCCGGAGGAGAGGATGTCGTTCAGATACTCCTCCTGCTTGTCGCTCAGGTCGCCGAACAGCCGTTCCAGCATGACCTCGGAGAAGCCGATGATCGCGTTCAGCGGCGTGCGCAGCTCGTGCGACATGCTGGCCAGGAACTCGTCCTTGTGCCGATTGGCGATCTCCAGTTCTCGGCCCTTCATCTCGATCTCACGGAACAGCCGCGCGTTCTGGATGGCCAGGGCGGACTGGGTGGCGAAGGTACCCAGCAGGTCGACGGTAGCTGGCGCGAAGGCGCCGGCGTCACGGCGGAAGACGACGAGGACGCCGAGGATGCGGTCCTCGACCAGCAATGGAATCGCCAGGATGGAGTGAAAGCCGAGGTCGATCAAGATTTGCCGTACCTGCTGCCGGGCCGTGTAGTGCGGAGCCAGCCGTATATCCTCGATCTGGACGGGGCTGCGCGTCTGCACCGCCCGGCCCACCGCGCCCTCGCCGACGCGGACCGGCTCGGCACGCTGCAGGTCGATCAGCCGTTGGTCCATGTTGTGAGCGGCTCGCAGGGGGAAGGTCGCCTGGCTCTCCTCGAACTCGAACATCATGCCCGCGCTGGCGCCGGCCAGCTCCACGGCCCGCGTCACGATCGTCGTCAACACCGTCGGCAGGTCAAGTGTCGCGCTCAGCGTGCGCCCGACCTCGCCCAGCGCTTGCAGCTCCCCGACCGAGCGCGTGAGGTCCGCCGTGCGCGCCTGCAGCTCCTGAAACAGCCGGACGTTCTCGATGGCAATGACGGCCTGGTCGGCGAAGATCTGCAGCAGCGCGATCTGCTTGTCGGTGAACGGTTGCGCTTCTCGCCGCCGAATGTTGATCGCCCCGATCGCGACGCCTTCACGCAGCAGCGGCGTGGCCACCATCGCGCGGTGCCTGCTCGCTCGCTGGAGCGCGGCGCCCTCGGGGTACTCGCTCTCGTCGAGGTCGCCCTGGACGTGGATCGTCCGCCGCTCGAGGGCAGCCCGGCCGACGACGCTGCCCCGAGTCAGCGGCGTCTCGGCGGCGCCGAAAGGAATGGTGCCGAAGTGCGCGACACGCCGGATGTGATCCCCTTCGACCAGGCTGATGATGGCATCGTTGGCCGCGCAGATGCGGGCGGCGCTCTCGGCCACGGCGTCGAGGACTGGCTGGATGTCCGTGGGCGAGCTACTGATCACGCGGAGGATCTCGGCCGTCGCGGTCTGCTGCTCCAACGATTCGCTCAGCTCGCGGGTGCGGTCCTCGACCTTCTGCTCCAGGGTGGCGTAGGACTCGCGCAGCCGCGCGGTCATTCGGTTGAACTCGTCGGCCAGGGCTTCCAGCTCGTCGCCGGTGCTGATGGTGATCTGGTGGTCGAGCTCGCCGGCCCCGATCGTGGCGGCGCTCGTCTGCAGGGCCTGGATGGGCTTGGCCAGGCGGCGGGCCAGCACGGCACTGGCTACCAGCGCCAGCACGATGCCGAGGGCCACCAGCACCACCGTCCGGTACGCCGAGGCCCGCAGCGGCGCGAACGCTTCCTCCAGCGGCTGCTCGACGAACACGATCCAGCCGAGCGGGACGATCACCGAGTAGGCCGTGAGGACGTCGTGACCCTTGAGGTCCTTGGCGATCGTGAGGGCCTGGTCGCCGGGCACGTTGGCCAGCACGGTCTTGACCTGGGCCAGTCCGGCGAGGTTCGTCTTCTGCAGCACCAGGCTGATGTCGGGATGGGCGATCAGCGCGCCGCCGCCGTCCACGGCGTAGGCGACGCCCGCCTTGCCGACCTTGATCTGGGAGACGACGTCCCAGATGAACTTGAGGTTCACCTCCGCCGAGGTGACCCCCCCGCCGCTCTGGGCCAGGGCGATCGTCATGTAAGGCTCGGACTCCTTGCGAAAGGTTACCGGGCCGAAGTAGGTCTTGCCGCTCTTGGGCACGCGGAACTTGGGGTCGCGCGAGTAGTCGTCCTGGCTGCCCACGACGTCCGGGGCCAGGCGCGACACGCGCAGCTGCTCGCGGCCGGTCTTGTCGAGGTGGCTCACCTCCGTGATGGCGGGGACGTGCCGCTGCAGCCGCACCGTGTCGAGCCGCCGCTGCTCGATGGCCGCTGCCGGGGGAACCAGCAGCGGCTGGGTCGTCCACACCAGCTGGCGCTCGATCTCCCGCACGTAAGCCTCGATCTTGTAGGCGGCTCCGGCGGCCTTCTCCCGTTGCAGCGTCACCAGCGCGTCCTTGTTCTCCTGGTAGGACGCATAGATCTCGATGCCACCGCTCACCAGCAGGGCGCCGGCGACGAGCGACACCATGATGACCAGGTACTTGCGAGCGAGGCGACCGCGACGCCTCATGGCCCGTCGATTCTACGCCGAAGCGCGCTCCCCGGCCCTGAGCGCGAGCAGGAGGTCCAGACCCTTGCCGAGGCAGCGCGCGATCTCGTCGCGGCAGGCGCGATAGACGTGGTCGCCCTGGCCGACCGGGTCGGCGATGTCGCCCTCCTCGCCGGCCAGCTCGCGCAGCGTGAGGACGGGCCGCGGCGCCGCCGCCAGCTCGCCGACGACCCGCTTCTGTTCGGCCGTCATGGTGACGACCACCGCGGCGGCGTCGAGCAGCTCGGGGTGGCGCCGGAGATCGGTGGAGGCGAAGGCGTCCTCGGTCAGGTGGATCCCGATTTCGCGCAGCACCAGACGGGCGTCGAGCGAGGCGAGCATTCCGTCACGGGCGAAGCGGGCGACGCCGGCCGAGCGGACGGGGACGTCGCCGAGGCCCCGGGCGGCCAGCATCCGCTCGAGCAGCACGTGCGCCATGACACTGCGGCAGGTGTTGGCGTGGCAGACGACCAGGACGCCGCTCACGGCTCCTCCGACGGCGACTTCCAGGCCTTGATCCCCATGCCGAGATCCCGCCACTCGGCGCCCGGGCGCTCGTTCAGCGTGCGTCCGAAGCCGGTGCCGACCGGGGGCTTGAGATTGCCGCCGATGGTGTCCTTGAACATCCCGGCCACCTCTTCCGGCGTCAGGCGGCGATTGCCCTCGAGGCGCCGGGCGGCCTGGGGATGGGACAGCACCGTGTAGCCGTAGCCGTAGGAGTGGAAGACTTGACCGTTGACGGCGGCGGCGCCGTCGCTCGACAGGAACACCACCAGGGGCGCCACGTTGTCGGGGTCCCGCTCGGTGCCGACGGCCTGCTCGCTGGGCCACTTGCCGGTCTGCTCGAACACCTCGCGCCCGCGCGGCGTGGAGTCGATCATCCGGGTGGCGCCGCTCGGCATGATCGCGTTGCAGGTCACGCCGTATTTGGCCATCGCGTTGGCCGTCGACCAGGTGAGGCCGATGATGCCGGCCTTGGCCGCCGCGTAATTGGGCTGTCCCGGCGCCCCCAGCGCCGATACCGACGACATGCTGATGATGCGGCCGCCCTTCTGCTCGCGCATGCGGATGGAGGCGGCGCGGATGGTGTTGAAGGCCCCCTTGAGGTGCACGGCGATGACCGCGTCCCACTCGGCCTCGGTCATGTTGAAGATCATCCGGTCGCGCAGGATGCCGGCCACGTGCACGAGAATGTCGATACGGCCCCACGCCTTGGCCACTTGCTCGACCATGGTCGTGCCCTGCGCGAAGTCGGCGACCGAGCCGTAGTTCGCCTGTGCGGTGCCGCCCGCTCGCTTGATCTCCGCCACCACCTGGTCGGCCGGGCCCTGTTCACCGCCGCTGCCCTCCAGGCTCGCCCCAAGGTCGTTGACGACGACCTTGGCGCCGGCGGCCGCCAGCGCGATCGCGATGCCCCGTCCGATTCCCCGCCCGGCTCCCGTCACCAGCGCGGTCTTGCCGTCGAGCATCCCCATGCCTTCCATCCCTTCAGGTTAGAGTGTCAGTCCGCTTTACCGGCCGTGTCGGGCAGAGGCCGGTAGTACGGCTGGCCGGCGCCGACCCAGGCTTGCAGCATCTCCCGGAACTGCGGTCCCATCGGATCGATCCCGCGCATCGGCATCGTGCCGCGGCGGATCGTGAAGTCGTGGGGCGCCAGCTCGCCACCGCGCAGGAAGTGGCGCTCGGCCGCCGCCGTCCGCCGCTGCGTCCACAGCCACTGACCGAGCCCGAACTCCGCGCGCGCCTGCTGATCGGCCTCGCTCGGCAGCGGCTGATGACGGCGCACTTCCTCGGCGCTCAGCGCCGGACCCTGGCCGGTCACCCACGCGCGCAGCGCGCCCAGGTGCCGCTCGGCCTCCAGCCCCGTGATGTGTTTGAAGGTGTCGGTGCCGAAGGCGACGTCGTTGGGCCGCACGACGTGCCCACGCTCGTCGATCCACAGGATCGTCGGCACGTTGACGATGTTGTAGAGGTCGGCGACCACGTGGTGGGTGTCGATCAGCGCCGGATGCGTCGGCTGCGCCTTCTCGACCCACGGGCGGGCGTCGGCGGGTCGGTCGAGCGCGACGGTGATGACCGTGAAGCCCTGCCCCTTCAGCTCCTCGTGCAGCGCCTGCCAGACCGGCAGGTCGAGGCGGCACCCTCACCACGAGGCCCACGCGACCAGCAGGATCTTCTTGCCGCGGTGCTCGGAGAGCGCGTGCGGCCGGCCCACGAGGTCGGGCAGCCGGAAGTCGGGCGCGAGCTGCGAGGCGAGCGCCTCGCCCCGCTCGCGGGCCGAGCCGCCGAGGCAGGCGGCCCGTTCCTCGACGTCGAGGGCCAGGGGCCGGTCGAGCGCCCGGGCGAAGGCGTGCAGATCGATGGCGCCGTCGTGGAGCACCGCGGCCTCGTCCTCGACGCGGATGCACATCGCGTCGTTGCAGAGGAGGCCCTCGTGGATCTCCCAGCCGAGCGCCTCGCGCAACGAGTCCGGCTCCAGCAGCACGCGGCCGGCGGCCACCCGGGCCAGGACCGGCACCGGCCGCTCGCCATCGATGAGCGTGAACGATTCCATCGTGTCCTCCCTCAGACGGCCCCGGCGGGGGCGCCGGCCATGGCCGCCACCGCGATGTCCTTGCTCTGGTCGCGCAGGATCGTGGGACTCATGACGATCTCCTCGATCACCGTCCGCGGCGGCAGCGTCACCGCTAACAGAATGGCCCGCGCCACGTCCTCGGCCTGCATCATGGTGGCCCGGGCCGCGGTGTCTGGGTTCAGAGGACGCTTGTCGAGGATGGGAGTGTCGACCTCGGCCGGCATGATGATCGTCGCGCGGATCCCCCGGTTGCGCAGCGTGTTGTGGACGTGCCCCATGAGGTTGCGCACCGCCGCCTTGGCCGCGCCGTAGACGGCGCCGCCGATGAGCCCGGGCTTGAGCGCGGCCAGCGAGCCGACCGTCACGATGGTGCCGCCGCCGCGCTCGAGCATTCCGGGCAGGACCGCCTGGGTCAGCACGTACACCGCCGTCAGGTTGACGGACATCACGCTCTCCCACTCCGAGCGACCGACCCACCGGACGGAGCGCGCGTGGCTGCTGTGGCCGGCGTTGTTCACGAGCACGTCGACGCGCCCGAAGCGTTCCAGCGTCCACTGCACGAACGCCGCGGCGGCGTCGGCGTTCTCGAGATCGACCGCCCGGGCGGCGCACAGTCCGCCGTCCTTCTCGATGCCGCGCGCGACGCCGTCGACGGGGGCCTGGCGCCGGCCGCACACGACGATTTGCGCGCCCTCGGCCGCCAGCATCCGGGCCGTCGACTCCCCGATGCCGCTGCCCCCGCCCGTCACCATCGCGACCTGCCCTGTCAGCACGCCCATGTCCGTCCGCTCCTCTCTACCGCCAGGCCCACACCGGTTGCTCGAAATGGTCCACGCGGGTGCTGCGACCGTGCACGACCACCTCGCGCATCTGATAGACCACCGCGGCGGTCGGCGCGTGGATGAGCGAGGACAGGATGGGCAGCTGGATCACCGGCCGCTCGCTCTCGGGGATCGAGATCAGGATCGGCACTTCGGGCCGCTCGAGGTCGTCGAGCGGCACGTGGTACACGTGCTTGACCTCGTCCGGGTTGGGCGTCAGCGCGGCCGCGCTCGCGCACCAGGTGACGATCGGCGTGATCACGAACCC
>JBKOZA010000328.1:0-4054 GCA_046725675.1 Candidatus Methylomirabilota bacterium | reverse complement strand
CCATGCTGCGCCATCGGGCGGCCCACGCCGTACGGCCGTTGCCGGACGGCGGACTCACCTGGAAGTACGACCGTGCGCTGCGCGACGCCATCCGGCAGGGGCGGATGCGCGTTCCCACCGATCTGTGGGCGCAGTGGCGCGCGATCACCTGCCCCACCCTGCTCGTGCGTGGCGCCGAGTCCGACGTACTGTCCGACGAGACGGCCAAGCGCATGGTCGAGGAGCTGCCGGTGGCGCGCCTGGTCGTCGTGCCGGGCGCCGGCCACACCGTCCCCGGCGATCGGCCGGCGGCGTTCCAGTCGCTCCTGCGCGAATTCCTGATGACATGACGGGCCGGGCGCGGCCGGTGCAACTCAGCGCGGGGTGAGCCGGCGGAGGAACTCGACGACCGCGCGCTGCTCGTCCTCGCTCGCCGGCGCGGCGGACGCGGCGCGCTCGAGCGTGAGCGATCGCGCGCCGCGCCCGGGCGGCAATCCGTCGCCGATCGCGATCGCGCCGGTCAGCTCGAGCCGGTCCTCGCGGGCGGCGGCCACCGCACCCTCGCCGACGGCGAGCAGGAAGACCGCGCGCTGGCGGATCCACCCCAGCGTCCTGAGCTGACGGAGCGCGTAACGGAGCTCGCCCTGCCGCGTCGCGAGCGCAGCCCCATCGGACGGGCAGCGCCTGGTGGCGCCGTCGGACCGCGCGTGGCTGTCGGGCGCGATCACCACGTAGCCCTCGCGGCGCAGGCGCTCGCCCCACGCGGCGACCTCGGGGCCGGGGCCGCGGCAATCGTGGGCGTAGAGGACGGCCGGCAGGGGCGTGGAGATGCCTTCGAGGACGGGGGCCAGTGCCGCCAGGCGGCCACCGACCGGCGGCGACGGCGAGCCGGGCCGCGCGCCGTCGGGAAGCCAGACCCGCGCCGCCTGCCAGGTGCGCTCGAGCTGGGCCTCGCCGCCGGCCAGCAGCGCCGCACAGCCGGCGGTGGCGAGTGCCAGTGCGAGCGCGACGCCCGGGCGCCTCAGCGCTCGCGAAGCTTGCGCGCGGCCTCGGCGCGCATCTGCTGCATCGCGCGCGTCTCCTGGTCGGAGTAGCGCTCCTCGGCCCAGGGGTCGGCGTGCATGTGGTAGCCGTTCTGCTCCCAGAAGCCGGGCGGATTGACGTCGAGGAACTCGAACGCGCGCAGCCACTTGCTCGACTTCCACAGGTAGAGCTTGGGCAGGATCAGCCGCATCGGGCCGCCGTGGTCGGGCTCCAGGTCGCGGCCGTTGTGCCGCAGGGCCAGCACGACGTCGTCGTCGACGAGGTCCTCGATCGCCGTGTTCGTCGTGTAGTCGGGGTCGGCGTGCTGCAGGACGAACCGGGCCTGCGGCAGCGGGCGACACGCCTCGATGACGGTGCGCACGTGCACGCCCTCCCACGCGTTGTCCAGGCGCGACCAGCGGGTGACGCAGTGGATGTCCGAGGTGAGGGTCACCCGCGGCAGGCGCTGGAACTCCGCCCAGGTCCACGACACGGGACGTTCGACGAGCCCGAAGCAGCGGAACGTCCACCGCGCGGGATCGAAGCGGGGCGTGCGGCCGTAGGTGAGCACCGGCCACTTCGTCGTCGGCTGCTGCCCGGGCGGCACGCGCGCGGCCAGGGCCGGATCGATCTCTTTCGCCATGTCGGTCACTATAAACCTTCGGGAACGGGTCGAGACCCGGACATATAATGGATGCACCGGCGCCGCCGGAAGGGGCGCCGCCCGGAAGGAGTCCTTTTGAACGGCGAACGCAAGCTGGCGATGTTCATGGATTTCGAGAACATCGCCCGCGGGGTCAAGGAGGCCCAGTACAAGCAGTTCGAGCTCAAGCTGGTCCTGGAGCGCCTGCTCGAGAAGGGCAAGATCATCGTCCGCCGCGCCTACGCCGACTGGAACCGGTTCACCGAGTACAAGCGCCCCTTCCACGAGTGGGCCATCGAGCTGATCGACGTTCCCCAGTCCCGCTACAGCGGCAAGAACTCGGCCGACATCCGGATGGTCGTCGACGCGCTCGACCTGGCCTACGGCAAGACCCACATCGACAGCTTCGTGCTGGTCTCCGGCGACTCCGACTTCTCGCCGCTGGTCTCCAAGCTGCGCGAGAACGACCGCTACGTCATCGGCCTCGGCGTCAAGTCGTCCTCGTCCGACCTGCTCGTCGCCAACTGCGACGAGTTCATCTTCTACGAGGACCTGATCCGCGACACCAAGAAGACCCGGCTGCTCAGCGGCATGCCCGAGAAGAAGGCGGAGGCGATGGCCCAGCTGATCGACGCCATCCAGGCCCTGGAGCGCGAGAACAAGGAGACGCTGTGGGGCTCGATGGTGAAGCAGACGATGATCCGCAAGAACCCCGCGTTCAACGAGTCCTACTACGGCTACTCGACCTTCAGCAAGCTGCTGGAGGATGCCGCCAAGCAGAAGATCGTCACGCTCGAGCGCGACGAGAAGAGCGGCACCTACATCATCACCTCGCTCACCGAAGAGGGGGGCCGGGCCGCCTAGCCGTACCGCTCGAGGCGCCCGTGGTCGCTGACGAACGCGGTCAGCGCCCAGCTCACCACCGAGACGAGCAGCGCGCCCAGCACCGCCGCCAGGAAGCCGTCGATGTCGAAGCCGGGCACCAGCCAGGCGGTGGCGGCCAGGCACAGCCCGTTGAGCACGAGCAGGAACAGCCCCAGGGTGAGCAGCGTGAGTGGCAGCGTGAGGATGACCAGCATCGGCCGCACGAGGGCGTTGATCAGTCCGAGCACGACGCCGGCCAGCAGCGCCGGGGTGGCGCCGTCGAGGTGGATCCCGGGGATCAGCGCCGCCGCCAGCGCGATCGTCGCCGCGTTGACCAGCACGCGGACGATGAACCCCACCGAGCGCTACTGGCCGTAGGGCCGGAGCAGGTAGTCGACGGATCCCGCGCCGGCGCCGCCGATGAGCACGGCCAGCGCCATGGCGATGAGCACGAAGTTGTATTCCCAGCCGTTGCCCTGACCGGGCTGGGTGGCCAGGAAGAACCCGTTCTTCCAGTGCAGCTTCGCGATCGCGACGAGCATCACCACGATGATCGCGATCGCGGCGGGGCGGGCCAGGACGCCGAGGATCAGCGCCAGCCCCCCGAAGCACTCGATGAACGCGGCCAGCGTCGTCGCCGCCGGCGGGATCTTCAGGTACTGCTGGAACATCTGGATGGTCGCCTTGAGGCCGCCGCCGCCGAACCAACCGAAGACCTTCTGCGACCCGTGAGCGAAGAAGACGATGCCGAGCGCCAGTCGAACCACCAGCCGCGACCACGAGGGATACGTCCCGAGCAGCAGATCCAGCGCATTGTCCATGGTATTCTCCGCGTGGTGAACCGCGTTCGCGTCGCGTCCGTCCGCCGGTCGCGAGTCTACACCAGTTGGACCGCGTGGCTCGTGGGGCTGCTGGCTGTCCTCGCCGGCGTCGCCTGCGCGCAGACCGCGCCGCCCGAGTCGGGCGCCGATCCGAGCATGGTCAAGGGTCCACGCGGTGCGCCCGTCACCATCGTGGAGTTCTCCGACTACCAGTGACCATACTGTGCGCGCGTCCAGCGGTCGCTGGATCAATTGCTGACGGAGTACGAGGGCCGTGTGCGTCTCGTCTTCAAGGACTTCCCCCTGCCCTCGCACGCGCTGGCCCGCCCGGCTCACGCGGCCGCGCGGTGCGCCGGCGCGCTCGGACGCTACTGGCCCTACCACGATCGCCTGTTTGCCGCCCAGCCGGCCTTCGAGCGCGACGACCTCGTCCGCTACGCGGTCGAGCTGGGGCTGCCTCGCGAGCCCTTCGCGAAGTGCCTCGACGAGCGGCGCTTCGAGTCAGCCGTGGAGGCCGACCTGGCTCAGGGACGGGGACTCGGGGTCAAGTCGACGCCCACGTTCCTGATCAACGGCCAGCCGGTGGTCGGCGCCCAGCCGATCGAGACGTTCCGGACCGCCATCGACCACGCGTTGCGGGCAGCCGGTCGCTGATGCCGTTCGTGCCGGTCGCGCGAGTGGTCGACATTCCGGAAGGCCGGGGCGCCTTCGTCGAGCGCGACGG
>JBKOZA010000327.1:0-1483 GCA_046725675.1 Candidatus Methylomirabilota bacterium | reverse complement strand
GCCCGTGGCCTGTACGAGCGCCTCGGCTTTCGCGACATCCCCGGTTCCGCTGCCACGAACCGCGCTGGCGGCATGTCGATCGGCATGGCACTGGGGCGCTGATACTCATTCTGAGTATTGGCCCCCAAACGGCTCGTGATTGACGACCTCGAATCATTTGTCAATCTGCGGTCGCTCGTCGCGCTCGCCCTCGAACCAGATCGTGACGTAGTACTTGCTGTGCTGGTCGTTGAACCAGCGAAAGCGGTCGCGGGCTGCAGATGCGCCGACAACTCGGGGACCGATTCTGGCGCTGTGGGCTTCCCGTGCCCGCCAGGCGCGAATCTGAGACACGGTGGCGACACGCGACCGCCGTGCATGCGGAACGCGGTCAATGTTCAAGAATCGATCGACTTGCCCGCCGTGCCGCGTCACCCGGGAGATCGTCGCGCCGATCGATTTGATATAGGATAGCGACCCACTGACGTCCCGGACCTCACCCGGTCAGTCTGGAGGCCACATGCGATCTCACATCGGCCGCCTCGCCCTCGTCGCAGTGCTCGGGGTCGGCATGCTCGGCGTGTCGAGCACGGCGCCCGCCCAGTCGAAGGTCACCGAGGTCCTCATCGGCTCGGTGCTGCCGCTGACCGGCACCTTCGCCAACTACGGGCAGCAGTATCTCTGGTCGGCGCAGACGGCCGAGGACATCGTCAACAACGACTATGCAGATCTACAAGTGCCGCTGGGGCCGGGCAAGGGGTTTCCGGGGCTGGGCGGGGCGCCCATCAAGTTCATCGTGCGCGACGACCAGAGCCGAGGCGAGCAGGCGCGCACGATCGTGGAGCAGCTGATCTCGGTCAACAAGGTCCACTGGATCAACGGGGAGGGGACGAGCGGCATCACCTCGCTCATCCAGCCGGTCGTGGAAGCCGCCGGGCTGCCGATGACGTGCCACCCGTGCGCCTCGCCGACGCTGACGGAGAAGGGGCTCAAGTGGTTCTTCCGCACGGGCCCCAACGACAAGACGATGGTCGCCAGCGTGTTCTCGTTCCTGCACGAGTGGCGTGACAAGGGCGGGCCCACCAATCTCAAGACCATCGCGTTCTTCATGTGCGACAACCTCTTCTGCCAGGACAACCGCAAGGTGGCCAGCGAGCTGGCGCCCAAGGCGGGCTATCAGATCGTGCTCGACCTCACGTCGAAGACCGGCGCCACCACGCTCGCCTCCGAGGTGCAGCGCCTGCAGGCGGCCAATCCCGACGTCCTCTTCCTTGTCCAGTACACGGCCGATACCAACATTTTCCAGAACGACGCCAAACGGGCGGGGTGGAGCCCGAAGGTCATCGCCACCAGCAACGGCGCCTACTCCGACGAGACGTGGCTGCAGGCGCAGAAGAAGACGAACGGCGGCGCCGGCTGGCTCGGGCGCGATCCCACGGCCATCGACCTCGTGCACGACCGGCCGAGCTGGAAGAAGGTCAACGAGATCTACAAGAAGTACAGC
>JBKOZA010000326.1:0-2079 GCA_046725675.1 Candidatus Methylomirabilota bacterium | reverse complement strand
GCCAGGATGGCGTCGCGGTCGAGGCTCATCTCCATCAGGGCCACCTGCGCCTCGTACGCGTCGGCAGGCACCTGGTCCTTGACGTCCGGCTCGAATACGTGGAAGACGGGGAGCCCCAACGGGACTCCGGCCAGTGGACCGGCATACGAAGGATCGCCGACGACGACGGTCTGGGCGAGCGTCTGCGTGCTCTCCGCATCGGGAGTTCCGAGCAACACCACCACACCACTCCCGTGCTCGTCCGCCACCCGCTTCACCGCCGCTTGATCCTCCAGGCCCATGGCGCCGGACGCCGTTCAGACGTAGCAGGCGGTCAGGGTGAGCACGACCTCGGCGCCCGCCCGTCGGGCGCACTCGGCCAGGGCCGGTCCCGGTACGCCGTCGCGCTCGCCCAGCGCGATGACCTTCTTGCCTCGAAGCTCCATGCCGTCGCTCCTCTCTCTGGCCGGGGCCGTCAGGCCGTCGCCGCCCGCCCCGGGTTGCGCTCGACCACGAGCGAGATGCCGTCCGCGAGCTGCGTCATCCGGCCGAGGAACAGGCTGCCCTTCCCGGTGAACATCGTACGCGTGAGCCCTCCCACGGTGAGCCCCCGGAGCGCGTGGCCCAGGTACGGGATGGCCGAGGCCACGTGCCCCTGCGTCGGCGAGAAGCCCGGCATGCCGCGCGTGCGAACGAAGTCGTCGATGGATTCGCGCCCGATCAATTTCTCCACGACGGCGAGGCTGGCCAGCGTCCGGTAGTTGTTGAGGGGCACGTTGCCGCTGCCGGCCGGCTCGGTCGCCTCGGGGTTGTGCAGCTCGAGCGAGAAACGGTCAACGTCCAGCAGCGTCAGCCCTACCCGCGCGAGCGGTTCGCTGTAGAGGGCCTTGACGACCGCCAGCGGCGAGGATCCGGACCCGACCTCGTGACGTCCGATCGCGTCCAGCCGCAGCACGGGCGAGACGCCGTCGTCGCGCGCGACGTGGGCGGCGAAGCCGGCGAGGACGTCCTCCACGACCGGCATCCCGTGCTTGAGGTGGCCCTGGAATTTCATGCCGAGCTTGGCGAGGGAGCCGCCGGCCAGCACCACCACGTCGTCGTACAGGCCGGAACCGACGAGCGCGCTCGCGAGCACGAGCGCGTGCATCGGTCCGCAGCAGAACGCCTTGACGTCGCTGCCGGTCGCCCGCGCGCACCCCGCCCACTCCGCCACCGCCTTGGCCAGATTGCCGCCCCCCCGCTGGTAGCGATCGCCCACCGCCTCCTCGCCGCAGCTGATGACGTACCGAACGCCGGCGGCATCGATGGCCCCGGGCCGGGCGAGCAGGTGGCGCAGCGCGAGGGCGGCGGTCGCCTTGCACGCGAGGTTCTCCAGCAGGACCTGGCCGGTGAGCGTGTCGTCGTCCTCGTGGCCGGGCAGCACCGCGCCGAGCAGCTCGCCGTCCACGCCGACGAGCGGCAGCGCGCGGTGTCGCTCGACGCGCTCGGCGAGCACTTCGGCCCCGATCCCGGCCGGCACCGGCGGCCGTCCGGACTCGCGACCGACCACCGGGTGGGCGTCGAGCGCGCTCCGCGCGCGGTCGGCGACGTCACGGGTCAGGGCGAGCAGGTCGAAGCCGTCGGATGCGGCGAGGAGGCCGAGGAACTCCTCCTCCGGCATGATCTCGCCGTCGGGGCCGAACCGCCGGGCGCCGACGACCGGGTGCCGGTGCCACGGGACTGGTCGCGCCGCGAGGTCGTCCACACCGACGTTGCCGATGAACACCTGGTGAGGAGCGTATTCGCAGGCGGCGCGCCAGTCTCGAAGGTGGGGCCGCAGGTACTCGACCGGCCGATCGACCTCGCGCAGGACCCGGAGCGGCTTGGAGCCCAGGCGTACGAGGCTCGGAACGTGCGCGAGCACGAGAGAGACCGCGCGGATTACCGGTGACATGCTCACTTCGTCTTGAGCCTCAGGTCCTCGTACGGCGCCGACCACGGGTAGTCGGCGATGAGGCCGAGCCCCGATTCTCCCACGCGCGGGCCGTACCCCTGCAGGAGGGCGAGCTGCCAGATCGGGAGCACCATGACCTTGTCGTGGACCAGCTGCTGGATGCGATG
>JBKOZA010000325.1:0-7288 GCA_046725675.1 Candidatus Methylomirabilota bacterium | reverse complement strand
TGAGGCGTACAGTATGAGCATGGCGATGAACCTGCAGGTGGACGCCCAGAGCCCGATCCCGATCCGCCGGCAACTGGCGGAGCAGCTCAAGCGCATCATCGAGAACGGCGGTGTCCCCCGGGACCAGGCGCTGCCCAGCATCCGGGAGCTCGCCGGTTTCCTGGGCATCAACACGAACACGGTCGCGCGCGTGATCGACGATCTCAAGCAGAGCGGATACGTGGAAGCCCGCCGGGGGAGAGGCGTGTACGTGGTCCCGGCGCCGCCCGCCCGTCCCTCCCCGCATCTGCGCGAGCGCTTCCTGCAAGATATGGTGATCCGGGCCGCTGCGCTGGGGATGACCGCCGGCGACCTCGCCGTGGGTGTCCTCAGCGTGGGCGGCGTCCGCCCCGCCGCCGTCCAGGGATCGGTCGAGGTCCTCCTCGTGGAGTGCAGCCCGCCGGAGCTCGACTTCTTTGCCGGGCAGCTCGAGGCCCACCTTCCGATCCGCGTCGACAAGGTGCTCCTCGACGAGCTGGCGGCGGTCACACGGCGCCGGAAGCGAAGCGAAGGCTGGCGGGCGGCGGTCACGAGCTTCTGCCATCTCCCGGTGGTGGAACGGCTCCTGCGCGGCCGGCGCATTCCCGTCATCGCGCTCCTCGCCGAGGCGCACCTCGAGACCCTCCACCGTCTCGCCCAGCTCCGGGCAGGGACCCGGGTCGGCGTGGCCTCCGCGGCCCTCGAGACCGCGCACAACCTCGAGCACTCGATCGCGAACGCTGCCCTGCCGAACATCGTGCTGGTCGGAGCGTGTCCCGCCGAGGGGCCCGCCCTGAGTCGTCTGCTGCGACGGGTGGACGTCATCGTCTGCTCCAGCTCGGCGGCCGAGCGGGTCCGCCAGCTCGCCGACCCGGCCGTGCGCGTGATGATCGACGACCGGGCGCTGGACCCTCGGGCCATCGAGATGCTGTCGGCCCTCCTCGTCGGACAGAACGGCGAAGGCCCGGTGGCGGCGATGCGGGGGAAGTGAAAGGCTGAGCGTGCTCGGGCCGCCGGAACGCCCGGGGACATGACACCGCTATGGGCCTGACGTCCTACAGTGTCGCCGCGGGCCTGCTGATCCTCGTCGAGACCGCGCTCATCGTGTGGCTGCTGCTTCACCGGGCGGCCGGCCGGCGCGCGCAGCGTCTCCTCGAGGACCGCTTGCGGTTCGAGACGCTGCTCGCGGAGCTGTCGGCGAAGCTCATCCACGTCGCGGCCGGCGGTCTCGACGCAGCCCTCGAGAGCGCGCTCAGACAGATGATCGCCTTCCTCGGCATGGATCGGGGCAACCTGGACGAGTACATCGCCGACGCGCCCGGCACTCGCGTGTCGTGCGCCAGCCCAGGCATCGTGGAGCTTCCGTCGATTCTCGCGGCCGAGCAGTTCCCGTGGACAGCGGAGACGCTTCGGCAGGGCGGCGTCGTTCGGTTCTCTCGCACCGCCGAGCTTCCGGAGCAGGCCTCGACCGACCGCGCGAGCTACGACCGCCTGGGGACACGCTCGCACCTGTCGATTCCACTGCGGGCGGGCGGACCGATGCTGGGCGTGCTCTCGTTCGACTCGGTGCACCGCGATCGCGACTGGCCCGACGACCTCGTCGACCGGCTCCACCTGCTGAGCGAAGCCTTCGCCAGCGCCCTGGAGCGCAAGCGCATGGAGCTGGCCCTCGCCCAGCGCCTCCGGGAAGCCGGCCGACTGCGACAAGAGCTGACCCACATCGGCCGAGTCTCGGCCATGGGCGAGCTCACCGCGTCGCTGGCGCACGAGCTGAACCAGCCGCTGAGCGCGATCCTCAACAACGCCGAAGTCGCGCAGCATGTCCTCGAGGCGACGGTCCCGGATATCGTAGAGATGCGCGAGATCTTGAAAGACATCGTCGCGGACGACAAGCGTGCCTCCGACGTCATCCGGCGATTGCGCGCCCTGCTCAAGAAGGGCGAGCTCGAGCACGTCCCTCTCGACCTCAACGGCGTCGTCGACGAGGTCGCCCAGCTCGTGAGGAACGACGTGGTCGTCCGCAACGTGCCGATGAGCCTGGACCTTGCCACCGGCCTGCCGAGGGTGCGCGGCGATCGAGTGCAGCTGCAGCAAGTCGTCCTCAACCTGGTCCTCAACGGCCTCGAGGCGATGCGCGAGGTCAACGGTCGTGACCCCGCTCTCGTGATCCGGACGTCCAGAGCCGGCGCCACCGTCACGGTCGCGATCGAGGACTCCGGGACGGGAATCGAGATGCAGGACGTCGAACGGATCTTCCAGCCTCTCTACACGACCAAGACCGAGGGCCTGGGCATGGGCCTGGCCATCGCCCGGACGATCATCGACGCGCACGGTGGCCAGCTGCGGGCTTTGAACAACGTCGCCGGCGGCGCGACCTTCGAATTCACGCTGCCGGTGGACGCGGATCCACCGTCATGACTGCGGTGGCGCCGGTGGTGTGCATCGTCGACGATGACGCCTCCGTGCGGAAAAGCCTCACTCGACTCGTCGCGGCGGCCGGATACACGGTCTCCGCCTTCGCGTCGGCCCAAGAGTATCTTGCTCGCAAACCTTCGGCCGGCCCGACTTGCCTCGTCCTCGATGTGCGGATGCCGGGTCTCACCGGGCTCGACCTCCAGAAAGCCCTGGCCGGGGCGGAGCACCGGACGGCCATCGTCTTCATCACCGGCCACGGAGACATCGCGATGAGCGTCACGGCCATGAAGGCTGGCGCCGTCGATTTCCTCACCAAGCCGTTCGAAGGCAAGGCCCTGCTCAACGCCATTCAGCGCGCCCTGGCGAAGGACACGCGCGATCTCGGCGCCGAGGCCCGCGTGGCCGCGATCCGGGAGCGTGTCACGAGGCTCACTCCCCGCGAGACCGCGGTGTTCGCCCTCGTCGTGACGGGTCTGCTGAACAAGCAGATCGCGTCGAAGCTCGGAGTCGGCTTGAAGACGGTCAAGGTGCACCGGGCCCGAGTCATGGAGAAGATGGGGGCGGGTTCGGTCGCGGAGCTCGTTCGGCTGGCCGACGCCGTCGGCGTCATCGTGCCGAAGACCTGAGACCGGCGCGGTCGCGGCCGGTGACTGGCGGGCCCGGTGCTAACACACCTGGGCACTCGCACTCCCCGGGGAGCCCTCGGCGGCGGCCCGCGCTGGACCAAGGTCCAATAGGCAGGCCGCCCGACGTCCTCTACAGTCAAGTCAACGAGAGGAACTTCCAATGAAACGACTCGGAGTATTCAGCATATCCGTGTTGGCGCTCTCCCTAGTCGCATCCGGTCCTGCGCTCGCTGCCGATGACTCGAAGGTGAAGGCCGCGACAAACCAGATCGAGAGCGGCGCGAAGAAGATCCCCGATGGCAAGATCGGGGACGGCGTCACCGAGACGGCCAAAGGCGTCGGCAACACCGTGTCCGAAGGCGCGAAGTACAGCGGTGAAAAAGTGAAGGATGCGGCTCAGGCCGCCGCCCCGCCGGCGAAGACGGCGTGGGGCAGTGTGCGCGATGGCGCCGTCGGGGCCGGGCACAGCGTCAAGAGCTTCTTCACGAGTCTCTTCTCGAAGTGACGACGCCAGCGGCAGGGTCTTCTACGGGATCCTGAAGGACGGCGCGCACGGATTGCCATGAGACTCGGACGGCGGAACTTCGCACTCGGGCTCTTCGCGATCGGCCTCATCACGCTGTTCGCCCTGCGGTTCCCGTTCCTTGCGCCCGGCGCCGCGAACGTATCGTATAGCGAGTTCAAGGCGCTCGTGAACAAGGGCAAGGTCACCGCCCTGACCGTTGGCAAGGAGACGATCAGCGGCACGCTGTCGACCGACGGACTGGAAGGCCTCCTCCCGAACGCGAGTCTCGAGGAGCTGAAGCGTCTGGGGGGCGGAACGCGGCCGTTCGTCACGACGCGGGTGGACGATCCCGGGCTGGTCGCCGAGCTCGAGCACGCGAACGTGAAGTTCGCGGGGCAGGTGGAGAATACCTGGCTCGCGACCCTCATCTCCTGGATCGCTCCTGCCCTCGTCTTCGTCGGTGTCTGGGTTCTGGTCATGCGGCGCTTCGGCCCGCAGCAAGGACTCATGGCGATCGGCAAGAACAAGGCCAGGGTGTACGTCGAGCACAAGACCGGCGTGACCTTTGCCGATGTCGCCGGTATCGACGAGGCGCGTGGCGAGCTGATGGAGGTCGTGGACTTCCTCAAGAACCCTGATCGCTACCGACGCCTCGGCGGGAGGATCCCCAAAGGCGTGCTCATCGTCGGCGCGCCTGGCACCGGGAAGACGCTGCTGGCCAAGGCCGTCGCCGGGGAGGCCGGCGTGCCGTTCTTCAGCTTGAGTGGCTCCGACTTCGTGGAGATGTTCGTCGGCGTGGGGGCCGCGCGCGTGCGCGATCTCTTCGCTCAGGCGCAGGAGAAGGCCCCGAGCATCATCTTCGTCGACGAGCTGGATGCCCTGGGGAAGGCGCGCGGCGTCAGCCCCATCGTGGGCGGGCACGACGAGCGGGAGCAAACCCTGAATCAGTTGCTCGCCGAGCTCGACGGCTTCGACACCCAGATGGGTGTCATGATCCTGGCCGCCACCAACCGGCCGGAAATCCTCGACCCCGCGTTGCTCCGGCCCGGCCGCTTCGACCGGCAGGTGGTCCTCGACCGTCCCGACCTCCGAGGACGTGAGAGCATCCTGAAGGTCCACGTTCGCGACGTCACCCTGGCCCCGGGTCTCGATCTCTCCCTGGTGGCGGCGCGGACGCCCGGCTTCGTCGGGGCCGACCTCGCCAATCTCGTGAACGAGGCCGCGCTCCACGCCGCCCGCGAGGGCAAGGAGGCGGTCGAGACGGTCGACTTCGACGAGGCGATCGACCGCGTGGTGGGCGGGCTCGAGCGCCGCTCGCGGGTGATCAACCCGAAGGAAAAGGAGATCGTCGCCTACCACGAGGCGGGCCATGCGGTGATCGCCGAATCGCGGGAGCTCGCGGACCGCGTGGCGAAGATCTCCGTGATCCCCCGGGGCGTGGCCGCGCTCGGGTACACGCAGCAGCAACCGACCGAGGACCGGTACCTGATGACTCGGGCCGAGCTGCTCGATCGGCTCGACGTGTTGCTCGGCGGCCGGGTGGCGGAAGAGCTCATCTTCGGCGACATCTCGACGGGCGCCCAGGATGATCTGCAGCGGGCCACCGACATGGCGCGCCACATGGTCGCCCGCTACGGGATGAGTGACGTGCTGGGGCTCGCGACGTTCGAGCCGCCGCGCCAGGCGCTCTTCCTCAACATCCCATCGATGGCACACCGCGAATACAGCGAGGAGACCGCCCGGCGAATCGACGCCGAGATCGCGGCGCTGCTAAAGGCGGCCCACCGGCGAGTCCGCGAGACCCTGGCGGCCAAGCGTGAGGTGCTCACATCGCTGGCCAAGCTGCTGATCGAGAAGGAAGTCGTGGGCCGGGACGATCTCGTCGCGCTCCTGAAGTCCTCGGAGGCGGCGCGCGGTCCGAACTAGTCCCGGCTCAAGAACACGGGCTCCTGTCCCGTGGGAGCCGAGGGGCGCCGTGCAAGCACTTCAAGAGTTCGTCGATAACTTTACGTACCTCGGGGTTTTCGCGGTGCTCCTGCTGGGGAGCCTGGGAGTGCCGATCCCGGAGGAAATGCCGATCGTCGCGGCCGCCGTGTTGAGCCACGAGGGTATCGTCCGGTGGTGGCTTGCCCTGCCCGTCTGCATGCTGGGGGTCCTTTCCGGCGATGTGGTGCTCTACTGGGTCGGCCGCCACTGGGGTGAGCAGGTTCTCGACTGGCGACTGATCCGGCTGGTACTGTCGCCCGCGCGCGAGCAGTGGCTGAAGGCAGCGTACCGACGGCATGCCCTGAAGACCGTCGTCACGGCCCGGCACGTCATGGGACTCCGCGCCGCGGCGTTTCTGACCGCGGGCAGCGCGGGCGTCCCGTTCTGGAAGTTCGTGCTGGCGGACGCGGGCGCCGCCTTGGTCGGCGTCCCCGTGGCGTTCGGGTTGGCTTACTTCTTCACGGATCAGATCAAAGCCATCATGGCCGACGTGCACCGGGCCGAGCGCTGGCTCGGCCTCGCCGGCCTCCTGGCGCTCGCGGCGGTGCTGGTCGTCGGCGTGTGGCGATGGCATCGCCGCGTCGCGGACGAACGCCTGGACAAGGACCCGGCCGGGGGACAGTCGCCGTCGCCCCAGGCGCTCGGGATGCCGACCACACGGGGTGCGAGGGACGCGCGAAGAGTGGACCCCTTCTATGCCGTCGTCAGAATGATCGCGCGGTTCTGGATCTGGTTTTTCTTCGAGCGCGTCGAGATCCGGCACGCCGAGCGGGTCCCGCGCCGCGGTCCGGTGCTCCTCTGCATCAACCATCCGAACAACCTGATCGACTCGCTACTCGTGGGGTCGGTGCTCTCGCGGAAGGTGCACTACCTCGTTACCGCCGCGCTCTTCCGCAACCCGCTCGTCGCGCGGTTCCTCGTCGCCCTGGGAGCGATTCCCGTCCACCGGATGGCGGACGACCCGGACAAGGTGGACCGCAACAGGGCGATGTTCGCGGCATGTGACGAGGCATTCGACCACGGGCGGCTCATCGCCATCTACCCGGAAGGCGCCACCCACTCGGAGGCGCACCTGCGTCGGATCAAGACCGGCGCGGCGCGGATCGCGCTCGGCTACGAGGCGCACAGCCCAGGGTGCCTGACCGTCGTGGCGGTAGGGCTGAGTTTCGAGGCCCGCAAGAGGTTCCGCGGGCGGGTCCTCGTGTCGTTCGGCGAGCCGGTCGACGTCTCGTCGTACCTCTCCGTCTACCGCGATGAGCCGGTGAAGGCGCTGCATGGGCTCACGGCGGCGATCCAGTCGGCGATGGAGCACGAGGTGGTCCAAGTCGAGCGCATCGACACGGCGGCGCTGGCGCGCGCTGTGGAGACGCTCTATCGCGGCGAGCTCGAGCGTGAGCTGTGGGAGGAGCGCGGGCTCTCGGGGCGGCGGATCGATCCGTTCCAGCTCTCCGAGTCGATCGCGGGTGCGGTCGAGCACTTTCGCAGACTGGACCCCGGGCGCATCGAACGGCTCTGGCAGCGGATTCTCGGGTACCACGCCGGACTCGCAGCCTACCGACTCCGTGACAAGGCGGTGCAGACTCGCCTCGAGCGGACTGGGGACCGGCAACCAGTGGCACGGTCATGGCAGACGATCGTAGGCCTCCCGCTCTTCGCATACGGCGCGGCCGTGAACTTCCTCCCCTACTACGTGCCCGGGTGGCTCGCGGGGCGGATGTCGCGCAGGCAAACGGACTAC
>JBKOZA010000324.1:0-2523 GCA_046725675.1 Candidatus Methylomirabilota bacterium | reverse complement strand
GGGGCCGGCAACCGGGCGAGCCCGCGGGTGCGGAACGTGTCGAAGTCGTCGATGACCTCGCGGGTCAGCTCACGGAGCCATGCCTCCTCGGTCTTGTCGTTGTAGCCGTCCAGACCGAGGCGGCGCGCCAGCTCCGTACAGATATCCAGGTCGTTACGGCACTCGCCGACCGGCTCGATCGCCTTCTGCATGAAGATGGCGTAGTGGCCGGCACCCGCCCACGGCGTGTGGACGTCGTTGCGCTCCCAGAACGTCGTGGCCGGCAGCAGGATGTCGGCGTAGCGCGCGGTCGGTGTCACGAAGTGGTCGTGGACCACCATGAACTCCAGGCGCTCGGCGGCGGCGATGATCCGGTTCACGTTGGGGAGCTGGTTGAACAGGTCCCCGGCCGACGAGTAGATCAGCTTGATGTCGGCCGGGTAGCCGCCCGCCTTTCCACGCGCGAGCAGATCGGCCAGCAGGGACGACGCCACCAGGGCGCCCGCCGGGTTCGGCCCCGCCGGCAGCGGCCGGATGCCCCCGCGGCCGGTGGCGCCGTTGCTGGTGCCCGAGTTGCCGCCGGGGACGCCGACGTTGCCGGTCATCGCGGCCAGCGCGTAGGCGGCGCGGTGGAACTGCTCGCCGTGGATCGTGCGGCCGGGCGCGTAGCCGGTATGGAGCGCGGCCGGCTTGCTGGTGGCGAACTCCACCGCCAGCCGGCGCAGCGTCGCGGCCGGGACGCCGGTGATCGCCTCCGCCCACTCCGGGGTCTTGCGCACGCCGTCCGCGTGGCCCATCAGGTACGCGCGGTACGACGCGCCGGCCGGCGCCCCGTCCGGCAGGTGCGCCTCGTCGAAACCGAGCACGTGGTGGTTGAGGTAGGCCGAATCGTGGAGGCCTTCGCTCGCGATCACGTAGGCCATCGCGACGAGGGCGGCGGTGTCCGTCGAGGGCCGGATGAAGATGTGCTCGTCGGCCAGATCGTAGCTCGTCCGCGTGCGCCGGGGGTCGACGCACACGATGCGCACGCCGTGCCGCTTGGCCCGCTTCAGGTACTGCAGCGTCCCGGTGCCGAAGGTGCCGTCGCCGGGGCTCCAGCCCCACATGAGGATCAGCCGGGAGTTGACGTAGTCGGTGGGCTCCCGGCCCGCGCTCTTGTAGTCGGCCTTGGCACCATAGGTGGTGCGCACCGCGAACACCTCGGCCTCGGCCGAAATGTTCGACCACAGCTCGGTGCAGCCCCCGAGCATGTGCAACAGGCGCTGGACCACGCCGCGGCCGTGCAGCATCGACAGGCTGCCGGTGCGCGAGCAGTCGAGAATGGCCGCCGGCCCGTGAGTGTCACGCACGCGCCGCAGCTGACGGGCGACCTCGTCGAGGGCCTCGTCCCAGTCGATGCGCTCGAAGCGACCGCTGCCGCGCGGCCCCACGCGACGCAGGGGATGACGGAGGCGGTCCGGGTGGTTGACCCGCTCGCCCTGTCCAAAGCCGCGCACGCACGCGTGAAGCGGCGGCAGCTCCGGCGTCCACCGGCGGGGATCGGTGCTGATCTTCACGATGCGGCCCTCGCGCACGTGGGCGTTGACGACGCAGCGCCCGCCGCAGTTGTGTCCGCAGGTGCTGGTGAAGATCGCCTCGCCGGGGGCGGGATCGACGCGCGGAGTTTCATAGAGCACTCGAGGGATCATGGCCGTTCAGGATACCATCGAGCGACCCGCGGAAGGCCGGCGGCCGGTGGGGAACTCAGGCGCGCAGCTTGTTGGCGGCGTCGAGCGCCGCCACCTTGTAACACTCGGCCAGCGTCGGGTAGTTGAACACCGTCTTCAGGAAGTAGTCCAGACCACCGCCGAGGCCGAGCACCGCCTGGCCGACGTGGACCAGCTCGGTGGCCCCGGTCCCGATGCAGTGGATGCCGAGCAGCCGCCGGTCCTCGCGATGGAACAGCATCTTGAACATCCCGCTGTGGTCGCCCAGGATCTGGCCGCGGGCGATCTCCCGGTAGCGCGCCACGCCGGTCTCGTAGGGAATCTTCTGGGCCGTCAGCTCGTGCTCGGGCGCACCGACCATGGAGATTTCGGGGATCGCGTAGATGCCGACGGGGAAGTGCGCGCCGAGGGCGCCCGCCTCGACGCCGAGCGCGGCGCAGGCGGCCAGGCGTCCCTGCTCGGACGACGTGGCGGCCAGGCTCGGGTAGCCGATGACGTCGCCGGCGGCGAAGATGTGCGGCACGGCGGTCCGGAAGCACGCGTCCACGGTGAGCCGGCCACGGTCGTCGGCGGCGAGTCCAGCCGCCGCCAGGTTCAGCGACCCGGTGGCGGCTACCCGGCCGGCGGAGAAGAGCACCATGTCGGCGACGATGCGCTTGCCGGATTCGAGGTTCAGCACCGCCCGGGCCGGTGGCTCGGCGCTGACCGCGAGCGAGGCGACCGCCTCGCCGAAGCGGACCGTGACGTTCCGGCTGCGCATCTGGTGGATCAGCTCGTCCACGATCTCGTGGTCGAGGAAGTCGAGGATGCGGTCCCGGCGCTCGACCAGGGTGACGGC
>JBKOZA010000323.1:0-2545 GCA_046725675.1 Candidatus Methylomirabilota bacterium | reverse complement strand
GCCCGGCGTGGCCCGGCGTGTGCGCTAGGGACGCCTGAACAGGATCGTGCCGATGAACGATTCGGACGTCGAGCTGGTGTCGTTGGAGTCGATGGCGACCGACAGCGCGCCCGGCGCGTCGGGATCCTCGCCGTAGATCTTCTTGAAGTCGTCGGCGACGTTGCGTCGCTCGGTGAACCACTTGCCGAGATCGGCCGGGCCCGAGCGGACGACGACGTACGTCACCGTGCCCGTCTTCTCGCTCTTGCAGATCGTCCCGACCGGCGCCGTGGTGTCCCAGACGTAGCCGACGATCCGCGAGCGCACCTCCTTGGGGAAGCGCGGCCACACGATGAAGATCTGGGCGGCCTGATCGTCGGTGGCCTTGCGGCACGAATTCGCGCCGGTCGGCAGGACCGTCACCTTCCACGACCATTCCAGGACCGGGGTCTCCTTCAGGTTCACCATGCCCGTGACTTCCCGCGAGATGGTCGAACCCTCGTTCGCGCTGCGCATGTGCAGCGCCTTCTGACCGTTGTTGGCGACGATGATGAAGTCGTACTTCGGGCTGCCCCACTGTTGGGACTTCCAGTCGCCAGGGATGCCCTTGGTGCCGAGCGGGTACTTCGACCAGTCCTCGATGACCACCTGATCGGCGGCGCCGGCGGTGGCGCAGACGGACAGCAGCACGAGAGCGGCCAGACGGAGACCGATGCGGGGGCTTCTGTGGAGCATGGTGAGCCCTATGATACCGTCTGGCCGTGGCCGACCCGCTCGAATCAGTGCGGCTGGACAAGTGGCTCTGGGCGGCGCGCGTGTTCAAGACGCGCAGCCTCGCCGCGGCCGCCTGCGACGGCGGCAAGGTCGACGTCAACGGTCAGGCGGCCAAGCCGGCGAAGGGGTTGCGGCCCGGCGACGTGATCCGCGTGAGCCTGCCCCCCGACCGTCACCGGGTTCTGAAGGTCGCCCTGGTCGGCGATCGCCGCGGATCCGCCAGCGTCGCTCGCGCGCTGTTCGAGGACCTCACCCCGCCCGCGCCACCGCGAGCCCGGCTGGCTCCGCCGCCTCGCCGTCTCCCCGGGGCCGGCCGGCCGACCAAGCGCGAGCGCCGCGAGCTCGATCGCCTGCGCCGCTGGTAGCGCGCCGCGGCGTCGCGGCGCACGGAGAGGCAGGACATGGAGAGCTACGACTGGAACGCCATCGTGGACGGCCTGAATCGATACCTGCACCTGCGTTCTATCCCCATCGGCATGAAGCTGTTCGAGACCGTCGAGGAGATGGAGGCGATTCCCCGGATCCGCCGCCCCCGGGCCAAGCACACGACCGACCAGATCGTGGCCCAGGCCCGGCAGCTGGGCTGGACCGTTGGCATCACGATGGCCGATCTCGTCGGCGCCCAGTGCGGCGCCGTCATCGGCCTGCATCCGCACGACGAGGAGTGGCTGTCGGGCAAGCGGATGGCCGGCGTGTGGTTCCAGACGCTCGAGGACGCCGCCGCTCACCAGCGCGCGATGGACGTGGTGCCGTACGGCCGCTACCGCGCGATGGCCGTGTCGCCGCTCACGGGCGGGCGGCTGAACCCACCCGACATCTGCCTGATCTACGGCACCCCGGGCCAGATGATCTTCTTCATCAACGGCCTTCAGTGGGCCGGCTACAAGAAGCTGTCCTTCACGTCGGTGGGCGAGTCCGCGTGCGCCGACTCGTGGGGCAAGGCGCTGCGGACGGGCGAGCCCGCGCTGACCATCCCGTGCTACGCCGAGCGCCGCTACGGCGGGGTGGCCGACGACGAGCTGCTGATGGCGATTCCGCCGTGTTATCTACCGAAGGTCATCGACGGTCTGGCCGCGCTGTTCAAGAACGGCCTGCGCTATCCCGTGCCGCCCTACGGCATCCAGTCCGACGCCGCGCCCGGCCTCGCCGTCTCGTACGCCGACAAGGAGAAGCAGGGCTCGACATGAAGCCGCGCGAGGCAGGGCTTCAGACCGTATCGACCGGCGTCCCAGCTCCGCCGGGACGTCGCGAGCCACCCTGGGGGTTTGGGGGGCCATCTCGGGGCCCCCCATCAGTCTCAGATACAGCCGCTTGTTGAGCTTGCCTTTGTTCTCCGTCCGGTAAATCGACACGCGTCCGATCTCGGAGGTACGGCGGACGTGGGTTCCGCCGCACGCCTGGGCGTCGAAGCCCTCGATCTCCACGACCCGGACGCGGCCGTTCACGACCGGGGGCTTCGCCTCCAGCGTGCGCAGCAGATCGTCGCGCGCCCGGAACTCCTCCTCGTCGAGGTCGTAGGACCGCAGCGCGAGGTCGGCGGCGAGGACCGCGTTGACCTTGGCCTCCAGCTCGGCCGCCGTCGCCTTCGACCAGCCGTCCAGCTTGAAGTCGATCCGCGAGTAGTCCACGCCGATCTGCGCGCCGGTGATCCACGCGCCGTAGTCGCGCAGTGCCGTGGTGTTCAGCACGTGCAAGGCCGTGTGGTAGCGCTCCAGCGCCAGTCGTCGCGGCTGATCGACGGCGAGCCGGACGCGGAGGCCGACGAGGGCCGGCGACGGCGCGGCCGCGACGA
>JBKOZA010000322.1:0-5137 GCA_046725675.1 Candidatus Methylomirabilota bacterium | reverse complement strand
TGCCCGCCAGCCTGCTGATCGAAGGGAGCGTGCCCCTCAAGGGGGAGATCGAGGTCAGCGCCGCCAAGAACGCGGCGCTGCCGGCCCTGGCCGCCGCGCTGCTGACCGCGGCCCCGGTGACCCTCACCAATGTTCCCGACCTGGGCGACGTCAGGACGATGCTGAAGCTGTTGCAGACGCTCGGAGCTGGCGTCAGCCGGCAGGGGCGAGCGGCGACCCTCACGGTCGAGCGGGTGGCCAGCGACCTGGCGCCGTACGAGCTGGTCTCGACGATGCGCGCCTCCGTGCTCGTCCTGGGACCTCTCGTGGCCCGCCACGGCTCGGCGCGAGTCGCGCTGCCCGGGGGTTGCGCGATCGGCGTGCGACCGATCGACCAGCACCTCAAGGGCCTGGCCTGTCTGGGCGCCGAGATCGCGATCGAGAACGGCTACGTGATCGCTCGGGCGCGTCGCCTGCGAGGCGCTCGCATCGCGACGGATCTCGTCACCGTGACCGGCACCGAGAACCTCATGATGGCGGCGGCGCTGGCCGAGGGCACCACGGTCATCGAGAACGCGGCTCGCGAGCCGGAGGTGAGCGACCTTGCTGCCCTGCTGACCGCAATGGGCGCACGCGTGCACGGCGCCGGTAGCGATCGTATCGAGATCGAAGGCGTGCGCGAGCTGCACTCGGCCGTCCACCGCATCGTCCCCGACCGCATCGAGGCCGGGACGCTGCTGGTCGCCGGGGCGATCACGGGGGGCGACGTGCAGGTGATCGACATGGTTCCCCAGCACCTGGCCGCCGTGCTGGCCACGCTGGAGGACGGCGGTGTCGAGGTCGAGACCGGGCCGACCTGGGCTCGCGTGCGCGCGGGCGACCGGCTGCGACCGGTCGACATTGTCACCAGCCCGTTCCCCGGCTTCCCGACCGACATGCAGGCGCAACTCATGGCCCTGCTGGCGCTGGCCGATGGGCGGTCGAAGATCACCGAGACGATCTTCGAGAACCGCTACATGCACGCGGCGGAGCTGGCCCGCATGGGCGCTCGGATCAGCACCGACGGCTCCGCCGCGGTGATCCAGGGTGTGGAGAGCTACCAGGGGGCGCCGGTGATGGCCTCCGACCTTCGCGCCTCGGCCGCGCTCGTGCTCGCGGGCCTGGCCGCCCGCGGCCGCACCCAGGTCTCGCGGATCTATCACCTCGACCGCGGCTACGAGCGGCTCGAGAACAAGCTCGGCGCGCTCGGCGCCCGGATCGAGCGACGGACGTGACCAGCCGGCTGACACTGGCGCTGCCCAAGGGCCGTCTCCTCGACAGCGCCCTGCAGACGCTGCGCGAGGTCGGCGTGGACGGCGTCGACCAGGACTCGCGCCGGCTCATCTTCGACGATGGGCGCCAGGGGCTGCGGCTGCTCTTTCTCAAGCCCGCCGACGTGCCGGCCTACGTGACGTACGGCGCCGCTCACCTCGGGATCGTGGGCAAGGACATCCTGCTGGAGCAGGAGCCCGACGTGTACGAGCCGCTCGACCTCGGCTTCGGCGTGTGCCGTCTCGTGGTCGCCGAGCCGCGTGAGCTCTGGGAGCGCGACGATCCCGCCCGGTGGTCCTGGGTGCGAGTCGCGACGAAGTATCCGCGCCTCACCGAGCAGTACTTCTCGGCGCGAGGGGTCCAGGTCGAGATCGTGCGCCTCGACGGCTCCATCGAGCTGGCGCCGCTGGTCGGGCTCGCCGAGCGCATCGTCGACCTCGTGCAGTCGGGCGAGACCCTGCGGGCCAACGGTCTCGTGGAGGTCGCCGAGATCACGCGCTCGACCGCCCGCCTCATCGTCAACCGGGCGGCGATGAGCACCGAGTACGCCCGGATCGGCCAGCTCATCACCCGCCTGCGCGCGGTCATCGCCGCCCCGGGCCAGCCGCGCTCCGAGTCGGCCGCGCGCAGCTCGCCGCCATGAGGATCCTCGACGCGCGCACGCTGGGAGTCGAGGGGATCGCTCGCGCCGTCGAGCGGCCGCCGTCCCAGGTGCCGCCCGAGGTCGCCCGGGCGGTGGAGGACATCATCGCCGCCGTGCGGTCGCGCGGCGACGCGGCCCTGCGGGAGCTGTCGGCGCGCCTCGACCGGTTCGATCCGCCCTCGGCGGCCGGCCTTGCCATCGCGCCGGAGGAGCTCTCGGCGGCCGAGCGCGAGCTCGACCCCGCCGTGCGCGCGGCCCTCGCGTACGCGGCCGAGCGAATCGAGCGCTACCACGCGGCCGTGCTGCCCAAGTCGTGGCGGCTGACCGACGAGCACGGCTCGGTGCTGGGCCAGGAAGTCCGCCCGCTGGAGCGCATAGGCATATACGTTCCGGGCGGTCGCGCCGCCTATCCCTCGACGGTGCTCATGACGGCCGTGCCGGCCCGGGTGGCGGGCGTGCGCGAGATCGTGCTCGTCACGCCCCCCGGCCCCGGCGGCCGCGTGCCGGCCGCGGTGCTGGCGGCGGCGCGGGTCGCCGGCGTGACCGAGGGCTGGCGCATCGGCGGAGCCCAGGCGGTCGCGGCCCTGGCGTATGGCACCGCGACGATCCGCCGCGTGGACAAGATCGTCGGCCCCGGCAACGTGTACGTCGCGCTGGCCAAGACGCGCGTGTTCGGCGACGTGGGCATCGACATGGTGGCGGGGCCGAGCGAGGTGGTGGTCGTGGCCGATCGCGCGGCCGACCCGGCCTGGATCGCCGCCGATCTGCTGGCCCAGGCCGAGCACGACCCGATGGCGCGAGCGCTGCTCATCACGGACGCCGCCGAGCTCCTGCCGCGCGTCGAGGCGGCGCTGACCGCCCAGCTCGAGACGCTGCCGCGTCGGGCGATCGCCGGCGAGTCGCTGGCGGCCAATGGCGCGTTCGTGCTGGTATCCGATCTCGAGGCGGCGGTCGACGTCGCCAACCGTCTGGCGCCCGAGCACCTGGAGCTGATGGTGGCCGTGCCCGCGGCGCTGCTGCCGCGCGTGCGACACGCTGGCGCCGTCTTCCTCGGGGCCCACACGCCGGAAGTCGTCGGCGACTACGTGGCCGGGCCGAATCACGTGCTGCCGACGGCAGGCACCGCCCGCTTCGCGTCGCCGCTCGGGACGGAGGACTTCGTGAAGCGATCGAGCGTGATCGAGTACTCGCCGTCCGGGCTCGCCGCGGCTCTGCCGCACCTGGCCTCGCTGGCACAGGTCGAGGGGCTCGAGGGGCACGGGCGGGCGGCCGAGCTCAGGGCCAGGGAGGCTCGCGGATGACCAACGGGCGACAGGCGCGGATCGAGCGGAAGACGAAGGAGACGGAGATCGCCCTGCAGCTGAATCTCGACGGCACCGGCGCGTCGAAGGTCCAGACGCCGATCCCCTTCTTCAGCCACATGCTGGAGGCCTGGGCCAAGCACGGCCTGATCGATCTCGCCGTCGAGGCGACCGGGGACGTCGAGGTCGACATCCACCACACCGTGGAGGACGTCGGCATCGTGCTCGGCCAGGCGCTGGGGCAGGCGCTTGGTGACAAGAAGGGCATCGTCCGCTACGGCACCGCCTTCGTGCCGATGGACGAGGCGCTGGTGCAGGCCTCGGTGGACATCTCGGGCCGTCCGTTCCTGGTCTTCAGCGTGCCGGTGGCCCGCACCCGGGTGTCGAACTTCGACCTGGACATGCTGCAGGAGTTCTTCCGCGCCTTCGCCTTCAACGCCGAGATCACCCTGCACGTGACGATGCACTACGGCCACAACCTGCACCACATCGCCGAGGCCGTCTTCAAGTCGGTCGCCCGGGCCCTCGCTCAGGCCACGCGCCTCGACCCCCGCATCGCCGGTGTGCTTCCCTCGACGAAGGGACTGCTGTGATTGCCATTGTCGACTACGGGCGGGGGAATCTGGGCTCCGTCGAGCGTCTCTTTCGACGCGTCGGCGTCCCGGCCGTGGTAACCCAGGATGCGCGTGCCATCGACGAGGCCGACGCGGTGGTCTTCCCCGGCGACGGCGCCTTCCACGACTCGATGGCCAGCCTCACGCAGCTCGGGCTGCTGGACGCCGTGCGCCGGGCGCTCGATGGTCGCCGTCCGTTCCTCGGGATCTGCATCGGCTACCAGCTGCTGTTCTCGACGAGCGAGGAGTTCGGCCAGGGGCGCGGCCTCGACGTCATCCCGGGTGTGGTCCGCCGCTTTCCGGCCGGCCTGGACGTGCCCCACATGGGCTGGAACCGCGTCTGGCACGGCAACGCCCTGCGCCTGTTCGAGGGCATCGAGGACGGGGCGAGGTTCTACTTCGTGCACTCGTATTTTCCGGTCGTGGAGACCGACGGGCTGGCCCGGGCCTGGTGCGACTACGGTGTGCGGTTCGCGGCCGCCCTCGAGTCCGGTCGCGTCTACGGCACGCAGTTCCACCCCGAGAAGAGCCACCGCGCCGGCATCCGGCTGCTCGAGAACTTCGCGGCGATCGTGAAGGAGGGCCGGTGATCGTCATCCCGGCCATCGACCTTCGCGGGGGCCGCTGCGTGCGCCTGCGCGAGGGGCGCGCCGACGCCGAGACCGTGTTCTCCGACGACCCCCTCGCCACGGCCGGCCGGTGGGTGGCGGAGGGGGCCGAGCGGCTGCACGTCGTCGATCTCGACGGGGCCTTCGCGGGCAGGCCCAAGCAGACGGCGCTGATCGCGCGGATCGTCGAGGCCGTCCATCCGATCCCGGTCGAGGCCGGCGGCGGCCTGCGCGACATCGCCGCCGTGGAGACTGTGCTGCAGGCCGGAGTCGCCTGGCCGGTGGTTGGCACCCGGGCCGCGCTCGACCGGGCCTTCCTGGCCGAAGTGGGCCGGCGCTTCGGGGAGCGACTCATCGTGGCCGCCGACGCGCGGGGGGAGCGTGTCGCCATTCGGGGCTGGACCGAGACAGGCGAGCTGACCGTCGTCGAGCTCGGGCGGCAGGCGCGTGAGGCCGGCGCGGCCGCGCTCCTCTACACGGACGTCACCCGGGACGGCACCGAGCTCGGGCCCAACGTGACCACAACCGCGGCGATCGCCCTGGCCGTCGGCCTGCCGGTCCTCGCCTCGGGCGGCGTGGCGATCGTGGACGACCTCGTCTGCCTGGCCGCGGTGCCCGGCGTGGTCGGCACCGTGGTCGGGCGCGCCCTCTACACGGGTGCGATCCACCTGCGCAACGCCC
>JBKOZA010000321.1:0-1503 GCA_046725675.1 Candidatus Methylomirabilota bacterium | reverse complement strand
GTGCCGGTGGCCGGCTTCGAGCAGTAGATATAGGTCCGCTTGAGGCGCTCACCGCCGGCGGCCGGCAGTGCCTGCTCGAACGTCCGCAGGGGCTGCGGCGCCAGGTGCTTGTTGAGCCACTCGGTGTCGCGCTGGCTGGTGACGCCGAAGCGCTCGGGCGGGAACGACGGCAATTTCCAGCCCTCGCCCTGCGTGACGGCCGCCTCGCGCATCGCGGCCGCCCGCTCGCCCATGTAGTCGAGGAGCGCCTTGCCGGCCTCGGGTACGAAGGCGTCGAGGTAGACGAGCTGACCGATTCGCCCGGAGACGCGTGCCGCCGCCCCGGTGACCACCATGCCCCCGTAGGAGTGGCCGACGAGCGTCACCTGGCGAAGCTCCTCGCTCTCGAGCACGGCCACCACGTCCTGGATGTGCGTCTCCAGGTCGGTCTCGGGCCGGGCCAGATGCGCGCGCTCGCCCAGGCCGGTCAGCGTCGGCGTGTAGACCTCGTGACCGGCATCGCGCAGCAGCCGGGCGACCTTGGCCCAGCACCAGCCGCCGTGCCAGGCGCCGTGAACGAGCACGTAGGTGCCGATCGCCATCCCGACGTTCCTCTCAGTGTCCGGCCGCGGCCGCGGCGCTGTACTGCTCGCATCCGGCCTCCAGGCCCTTGGGCGTCACCCGAATCGCCACCGGACGCGAGAAGTTCAGCGTGGAGTACGACTCGTCCTTGGCGACGACCTGGTGGCCCTTCTTCGCCAGCCCGAGCAGCGACTTCTCGCCGACGCGGGTGCTGACCAGCACCTCGCCGCCCTGGGTGTGCACGCGCGGCGCCTCGATCGCCGGCTGCGGAGCCGCCTTGAGATCGACCATGTTGCTGATCACCTGGGGGATGGCCGACACGATCGCGCGCCCGCCCGGCGCCCCCAGCGTGAAGGCCGGCGCTCCGCGCTTGAACCCGAGCGCGGGCACCATGTTCACCAGTCCCCGCTTGCCGGAGCCGACCGAGTTCGCCTTCCCGGGCTCCGGATCGAACCAGATCATCCCGTTGTTGAGCAGGACGCCCGTGCCTGGCACGACCACCCGCGAGCCCCACAGCGACACCGCGGTGTTCGTGAGCGCCACCATGTTGCGCTCGCGGTCGACGGCGCCCACGTGCGTCGTGCACTCGTCGGGCCCCCCGCGCGCGCGTCGAGGCGCCGATCGGCCACCGCGGATCTCGGCGGCGACGCCGCGCGCGTACTCGCGCGAGAGCAGCCGGTCCCACGGCACCTTCACGACCGCGGGATCGCCCAGGTGCTCGAAGCGGTCGCGGAACGCCCGGGCGATGGCGCTGGCGCGCAGGTGCAGCCCCTCGACGGTCTGCCAGCCGACCCGGGCCGAGGGGAACTCGGCGAGGACGTTCAGGATTTCGAGCGCCGTCGGACCACCCGTGCCGCCGGGCGAGAACGCCAGGTCGGTGTCGCGGTAGCGCGCCAGCAGGGCGGGCTCCACGAGCACGCGGTAGCCCGCGAGGTCTTCGGC
>JBKOZA010000320.1:0-1796 GCA_046725675.1 Candidatus Methylomirabilota bacterium | reverse complement strand
AACCACGGCTGCCAGCGCGACTGATCGTCAGCCGCGAGCAGCACGGCGATCAAGGTGGCCGCCGCCGCCCACCACCGTGGGCGTGACGACAGCGCGACGCCGCCCAGCGCGACGAAGAGGGCACCGACGGCCACGACATCGATAGGGGCCGGCAGCGGCGGCCAGCCGTCGAGGACCGGCACTCTCGGATAGAAACGCGTGGCCAGGAAGAGCCGGAGGGCCAGCAGCACCCCGGCGCCGAGGGCGACGGCGACCACGATGCGCCCCCAGCGGAGCCGGTCAGACGATCCGCTCGAAGAATGCGGGGGATTCAGGGGTGAGCGCCTATGATAAGCCGCATGGTTCACACGACGCCCTTCCGTCTGATCGCACTGCTGCTCGCCACCGTGCTGCTCGTCATCGCCTCAACGCCCGCGAAGGCCGAGGCGTTGGACGCGCTGACCATCGTGGCCATCGTCGGCCTCGTCGCCGCCGGCATCATCCTGATCGTCTTTCTCGTCGTCGCCAACGTCGAGGGGTCGAAGCGCTCGGACATCGGCCGGCTCGTGTGGATGGCGTGTGGGGGCGACGAGTGCAGGACGGTCCCCGCCGAGACGGCCGCGGCGATCGCCGAGCAGGCGCGGCCGCCCGCCGATCGTCAGAGCCCCTGACCGGCGAGCGCTGACGGTCCGGAGGCTCCCGCGGTCACTCGAGCGGGAGCGGCACCACGCGGCGGAACGCGCTGGCTTGCAGCGCGGCCGTCATCACCTCCTGCACGTCGCGTCCGACGTCCGCGGCGCACATGTCCGTCACCTCGCCGCGCGTCCGCAAGCAGCTCAAGAAGTGGGTCGGGCCGTCGCGCTGGTCCGCCGGGAGCGGGGGAGGCTCCAGGAAGCGGCTGCCGCTCGTCGTGACGAGCTGCACGCGGCCGGCTCCCACGCGGTCGCTCTCGCGCGTGGGCCGCGGCTGGTGCACGAGCAGCGTGCCGCGGTCGCCGTAGACGATCATCGCGAATGCCGGCTCGCCGCCGATCTGGGTCCAGCTCGCCTCGAGCAGCCCGAGGGCGCGGGGGTAGGACAGCACGGCAATGGCGTTGTCCTCTGCGGTGAGGTCGGGCTTGCGGGGGGGCGGCGCCACCGCCGTCACGCGCTCGGGCTGACCCAGCACCAGCCGGCACAGCAGCGCGCCGTAGCCGCAGTAGTCGATCAGCGCGCCGCCGCCGTTGCGCTTGGGGTCGTAGAGCCACTCGCTGAACTGTGGCGAGCAGCCGAACTCCCGCGGGCCCGCGTGGCCGCCGCGATGGTTCAGCTGCACCGGCTCGCCGACCGCGCCCTCGAGCGCCAGCTGAAGCCCGTGACGCAAGGCCGTCCGCCAGGCGGTGGGCCAGTTCACCATGAGCGGCACGCCCGTGCGCCGCGACGCCGCCAGCAACGCCTCGGCCCCGGGCAGATCGGCAGCCATCGGCTTCTCGATCAGGACCGGCAACCGCCGTTCGAGCGCCCGCACACCCAGCTCGGCCGACGCCCGGTTGTCGGAGAAGACGAATACCGCGTCCAGGTCGGGTCGCTCGAGCAGGTCGTCGAACGAGTCGTGCAGTGCGGCCTTGCCGTAGAGGCCGCTCAGCCGCTCGCGCAACAGGGGGTCGGGGTCGGCGGCGGCGACGAGCTGACCCAGGTCGCCGGCGAGGAGGGCGTTCAGGTTGGACCAGACGTGATCGTGACTGAGGCCGAGGATACCGACGTTCAGGCGCCCCATCAGCGGCCGGTACTCATGAGCCAGTCCCACATCCTGCTCGCCATGGTAACCGAGAGCTCGAC
>JBKOZA010000319.1:0-2599 GCA_046725675.1 Candidatus Methylomirabilota bacterium | reverse complement strand
CGGCGCGCCGGGTGCCCGCGATGAACAACAACCGGGAGCAGACCCTGGCCTCGCTGGAGCGGATCGCCCGCGTGCTGCAGGAGCGCAACGCGCAGCTGTGGATCAACCACGACAAGCCCCAGAGCGACGGCCTGCGCTACGCGCCGGCCTACTACGAGTGAAAGCCCAGACGGTCGGCTCGGCGGCCTTTCGCCTCGTCGGGTGTGACCATGTCTGAGACCGACGCCGGCATCGAGCCGCACGTCCTCATCGAGGCGTACTACGACGCGGGCTGGACCGACGGGTTGCCGGTCGTGCCTCCCACCGACGCCTCGGTCGCCGCCATGCTGGCCGCCGCCGGGCTGACGGGCGCCGACGTGCTCGGCGAGATCCCCGGCCGCAACACCGTGGTCAGAGCCGACAAGGTCGCCATCAACGCCGTGATGGCGGGCTGCCGCCCCGAGTACGCGCCAGTCGTGGTCGCCGCGCTACGCGGCCTCTGCCGGCCCGAGTTCGCCTACCACGGCCCGGCCAGCAGCACGGGCGGCTCGGCCATGGTGCTGATCGTCAACGGGCCGATCGCCCAGCGCCTGCAGGTCAACGGCGGCAACAACGCCCTGGGGCAAGGCCACCGCGCCAACGCCACCATCGGCCGCGCCGTGCGCCTGACGATGATGAACGTGATGAACACGCGCCCGGGCTTCCTGGACCGGGCCACGCTCGGCAATCCTGGCAAGTACACGTTCTGCTTCGCCGAGCACGAGCTGGATCACCCCTGGCAGCCGTTCCACACGACCCGGGGCTTCGCCGCCGACGAGAGCACGGTGACGGTCTACGCCTCCAACAGCCTCTACCAGGTCTACAACCAGCTCGCCGCCGCGCCCGAGCCGCTGCTGCGGTGCTTCGCCGACGCGCTCGGCAACCTCGGCTCGCCGAACCTCAAGGGCTTCAACGAGTCGCTGGTGATCCTCGCCGGCGAGCACGCCGACGTCCTGAAATCCAGCGGCTGGAGCCGGCGCGACGTCCAGCAGTTCCTGGTCGAGCACACCCGGCTGCGGGTGGCCGACATCAAGCGCGCCGCCCGCCTGCCGGGACCGATCACGGACGCCGACGAGACGACCTGGCGCCACGTCTTCGAGGCGCCGGACGACATCCTCATCGTCTGCGCCGGCGGCCGCGCCGGGAGCTGGTCCGCCTGCCTGCCCGGCTGGGGCAAGAAGTGGACGCGCAGCGTGACCGAACGCGTCGCGGAGCCGGCAACGATCTCGACCAGGCCACCGGCGGCGCAAGCCGTGCAAGCGCTCCGATGAAACAGGAGCCACCCATGAAACTGTTCGACCCGACCACGCCTCCGGCCGCCCACACGCTGACGCTGGCGCGCCGGCCGGCGAGCCTGGCCGGGCTGCGCCTGGGGCTCGTCGACAACACCAAGTTCAACTCGGACACGCTGCTGGGCAAGCTGGCCGAGCGTCTGGAGCGGCGCCACGGCGCCCGCGTGACGATCGTGCGGCGCAAGCGCTCGCCCAGCCACGAGATCGACGAGAACGACGTCAAGACGCTGCGCCGTCAGGCCGACCTCGTCGTCTCCGGCATCGGAGACTGAGGGTCGTGCAGCTCGAGCAGTGTGCTCGACGCGATCCTGATGGAAGAGCAGGGGGTGCCGGCCATCGCCGTGGTGACGACCCCGTTTCGCAACACGGGCGAGGCGATGGCGGCGAGCTGGGGCAAGCCGGGCTACGCGTTCCTGGACACGCCGCACCCGATCGCGAACCTGACGGAACCGGACCTGGACAAGCGGGCGGACGAGCTGGCCGACGCGTGCGAGCGGTGGCTCGCGTCGCGCGCGTGAGCGCGGAGGACCCATGAGCTACGACCTGATCGTCAAAAACGGCATGATCGTGGACGGCAGCGGCTTCCCCCGCTATCGCGGCGACGTCGGCGTGAAGGGCGGCCGGATCGCCGAGATCGGTCACATCCGGGCGCCCGCCGAGACCACGATCGACGCCGACGGGCAGTTCGTCGCGCCCGGCGTCATCGACCTGCACACTCACTACGACGCCCAGCCCTTCTGGGACCGGCTCTGCACCTCCTCGATCTGGCACGGCGTGACGACCGTGCTGACCGGCAACTGCGGTCTGACGCTGGCGCCACTGCGACCCGAGCACCGCGAGACGATGCTCGCCACGTTCTGTTGTGTCGAGGACCTGCCGCTGCGGTCGCTGGCCGGCGTCCTGCCGTGGACGTGGCAGACCTTCGAGGAATACCTCGAGGCGATCGACATCGGTCTCGGTCTCAACATGATGCCGCTGGTCGGCCACAACCCGCTGCGGCTGAGCGCGATGGGCGAGGCCGCCTGGGACCGCGCGGCCACCGACGACGAGACCCGCACGATGCAGGACCTGCTGCGCGCGTCCATGGAGGCCGGCGCCTGGGGCTGGAGCACCACCAACTCGCCGACCCACGCGGGCACCAAGGGCGAGCCGGTGCCGAGCCGGCTGGCCGCCAACGCGGAGCGCGTCGCGCTGGGGCAGGCGATGGGGGAGTTCAACCGCGGCATCAGCGAGATCCTGCCGCCCTCCATCACCCAGCCCGACGAGGCCGACCGCGCGCACCT
This sequence comes from Candidatus Methylomirabilota bacterium, assembly GCA_046725675.1. GTDB lineage: Bacteria > Methylomirabilota > Methylomirabilia > Rokubacteriales > CSP1-6 > AR5. The sequence goes on along the minus strand of JBKOZA010000319.1, from coordinate 6 downwards.
GATCGA
>JBKOZA010000318.1:0-7641 GCA_046725675.1 Candidatus Methylomirabilota bacterium | reverse complement strand
CTCGGCGAACTCCGGCGTGACGGTGATCACCCGGCCGTCCAAACGGGACACCTTGAAGGGCAGCGCGCCGTACGCCGTGGGCAGCGTCACGACCTCGCGGGCCAGCCGCGTCCGTCTGACCTCGCTCCAGCGCACGCCGATCGTCGGCGACTCCTCGAACAGCACCCGCGAGAGGTCCGCGACGCGCTCGGGCGGGCAGAGCGCGGTCAGCACCGTTCCCGGACGGCTGCGCTTCATGATCACCGGCGTGAGGAACACGTCGAGGGCGCCGGCCGCCAGCAGCCGCTCCATCAGCGGCTCGTAGAGCTGGGGAGACATGTCGTCGATGGTCGTCTCCAGCTGGGCCACCGTCTCGTCGCCGCCGGCGGTCGCGGCTTCGCCCACGAAGCAGCGCAGGACGTTGGGCGTCTCGGCGAAGTCCCTAGTCCCGGCGCCGTAGCCGACGCGCTCGACGGTCATCGAGGGCATGCGGCCGGCGCCGGACGCCAGCGTGGTGAGGATGGCGGCCCCGGTCGGGGTCACCAGCTCCGCCCGCACGCCGGTGTCGATCACGGGGAAGCCGCGCAGCAGCTCGGCCGTCCCCGGTCCCGGGATCGGGATGCGGCCGTGCGCGCCGTCCACGAAGCCGCCACCGACGGGCAGCGCCGACACGTGCACCACGTCGGCGCCGAGCAGATGAAGACCGGTCACGGCGCCGGTCACGTCCACGATCGCGTCGACGGCGCCCACCTCGTGAAAGTGAACGTCGTCCACGGCTCCGCCGTGCACCCGCGCCTCCGCCTCGGCCAGCCGCGTGAAGATGCGCGTGGCCGTGCTCACGATCGACGGCGTCAGCCCGCTCGCGTCGAGGATCGCCGTGATGTCGCGCAGCCGCCGATGCTCGTGATGGGCGCCGGGGTCCACCTCGACGTCGACCTTCGTCGCCCTGAACGCCCCCCGCCGCACCTCCCGCGCCGCGAGCCTCCACCCCGCCACCCGCAGCTTCTCCAGCTCCCCCCGCAACGCCCCGACCTCGACCCCCACGTCGACCAGCGCCCCCAGGATCATGTCCCCCGACGCCCCACTCGGACAATCGAAGTACACCACCCTCCCCATCACGCACCTCTCCGGGGCGGCCTACATCCCGTCACGCAACGGGGACGCGTTGGCGAGGAGCGAGCAGGACGAGGCGTCCGAGTCGGGGCGGCTGAGGCGTATGCCTCATACGCCGCAGGCCGCCCCGGCGAGGACAACGAAGTCATGCGAAGCTCATCGCCGACGCGTCAGCGGAGTTTGGCGACGAGACGATTGATCTGGCTCGCCTGATGCGCGGCGCCATATCCGTTGTCGATGTTCACCACCGACACCCCGGGAGCGCACGAGTTCAGCATCGCCAGCAGGGCGGCGAGCCCGTTGAGCGAGGTGCCGTAGCCGACACTGGTCGGCACCGCGATGACGGGACGGTCGACGAGGCCGCCGATGACGCTCGGCAGCGCGCCTTCCATGCCCGCCACCGCGACGATCGCGTTGGCCTCGCTCAGCAGCTCGCGATGGACCAGGAGGCGGTGCAGCCCCGCCACGCCGCAGTCGGCGAGCCGTTCGACGCGGTTGCCGAGCGCCTCGGCCACCAGCGCCGCCTCCTCGGCCACCGGCAGATCGGCCGTCCCCGCCGCGGCGACGACGATGAGGCCGACGCCCTCGACCCGCTCGGGCCGCACGATCAGCAACCGGGCGATCGGGTGGTACGCGCACGGCACTCCCGCCGCCTCCACCGCGGCGGCGAGCGCGGGCTCGCAGCGCGTGGCCAGCACGTTGGCGTGGTGCGCGGCAAGCCGGCTGACGATCGCGATCACCTGCTCGGCCGTCTTGCCCGGGCAGAAGACGGCCTCCGGACCGCCCGCTCGCAGCGCGCGATGGTGGTCGACCCTGGCGAAGCCGAGATCCTCGAACGGCAGGCCGGCCAGCCGGCCCAGGGCGGCGTCCACGTCAACGCGGCCGTGCCGGACGTCGCCGAGCAGCCGGCGCAGGGCGTCCCTATCCATTCGGCTTCCGTCCGAGGTTCAGCAGCAGGTTCGCGCTGCCGGACTGGAAACCGGCGAGGTCGACGGCGACGTAGAGATAGCCCAGCTCGCGGAAGCGCGTCACGATCGCCTCGTGGTGGCCGTCCTGCCAGAGGCGCGGGATCTCCTCCAGGGGAATCTCCAGGCGCGCGAGGCGGTCGTGGTGACGCACCCGAAACTGACGGAAGCCGAGCGAGCGCACGAACGTCTCGGCGGCGTCCACCTGGCGCAGCTTCTCCGCGGTGATCCGGTCGCCGTACTGGAAGCGCGACGACAGGCACGCATAGGACGGCTTGTCCCACGTCGGCAGGCCGAGCGCGCGGGACAGGTCGCGGATCTCGCGCTTGCTCAGCTCGGCCTCGATCAGCGGCGCCCGCACGCCGCGCGCGGCCGCCGACTTCATGCCCGGCCGGTGATCGCCGAGGTCGTCCAGGTTGGCGCCGTACACCAGCGTCGTGATGCCCTCCTGCTCGGCGATCGGCGCCAGCCGCCCGAACAGCTCCTCCTTGCAGAAGAAGCAGCGATTGGCGCCGTTGCGGGTGTACTCCGGATTGGCCAGCTCCTCGGTGCGCACCACGACGTGCCGCAGGCCGAGCAGCGTGGCCAATCGCCGCGCCTCGGCCAGCTCCGCCTCCGGATAGGTCTCGGAGTCGGCGGTGACCAGCAGGGCGCCCTCGCCGAGCGCGTCGCCGGCCGCGCGGGCCAGCAGCGTGGAATCCACGCCCCCCGAGAACGCGACGACCACGCGCTGCATGTCGCGCAGCAGGCCGAGCAGGCGCGCGTACTTGGCGTCGAGCGTCGGATCGAGGTTCACGCCGGCACCTCCGCGGTCAGCCGCGCCAGGGGCGTCAGAGGCCGCGCCCCCACGTGCGAGATGACCTCGGCCGCGGCCAGCGCGCCGAGCCGGCCGCACGTGGCCAGGTCGCGGCCACGGCTCAGCCCGAAGAGGAAGCCGGCGGCGTAGAGATCGCCGGCGCCCGTGGTGTCCACGACGGCGCCGAGGCGCCGCGCGTCGACGACGTGCACGTCGGCGCCGGCCACCACGACCGACCCCCGCTCGCTGCGGGTGAGCGCGGCCACCGCGCAGTGGTGACGGACCTGCTGGAGCGCCTCGTCGAAGTCGGCCGCCTCGTAGAGCGCGCGGATCTCGGCCTCGTTGGCGAAGAGGATGTCCACGTGCCGCTCGACCAGCTCGCGGAACGCGGCGCGATGCCGGCCCACGCAGAACGGATCGGACAGCGTGAGGGCGACCCGACGGCCGGCCGCGTGGGCGACGCCCGCGGCCACGTGGAACGCCCGCTGCGCCTCGGGAGGATCGAACAGGTACCCTTCGAGGTAGAGGATCGTCGCGCGCTCGATCAGCTCCTTGTCGACGTCGCCGGGGCCGAGCATCACGGAGGCGCCCAGGTACGTCGTGAGCGTGCGCTGGGCGTCGGGGGTGACGACGATGAGACAGCGTCCGGTCGCCGGGCCGCCGGTCGCCGCGCTCGTCGTGTAGCCGACGCCGACCGCGCGCAGGTCGTGACTGAACACGTCCCCGAGCTGGTCGTCACGGACCTTGCCGATGTAGTGCGCGCGGCCGCCGAACGAGGCGACGCCGACGACCGTGTTGGCCGCCGACCCGCCCGACACCTCCACGGCCGGCCCCATCGCCGCGTAGAGCTCCCGCGCCCGCGATTCGTCCACGAGCTGCATGGCGCCCTTCGTCAGCCGCTGGGCGGCCAGGAACGCCTCGCTCTCCTGGCTGAGCACGTCGACCAGCGCGTTGCCGATGCCGACGACGTCGACGTCAGCCACGGCGCGACTTCTTCGGCTTCTTGGCCGACAGCGGAAAGTACTTGCCGATCAGCACGTCGAGGCGGCGCCGGGTCGCGATCGGAAACGCCGACGGCTGGGTGATCACGGCGTTGCGCAGAAGGTCCGGACACGGGCAGGTGCGGGCGGTGCTCACGGCGGGGATGACTCGCCGGAGCACGTCCCTGGCCGTCGCCACGTTGCGCAGCAGGTTCTGGATCACGGCCTCGACGCTCACCGCCTCGTGACTCTCGTGCCAGACGTCGTAGTCGGTCACCAGGGCCAGCGTCGCGTAGCACAGCTCGGCCTCGCGGGCCAGCTTGGCCTCCGGCATGTTCGTCATGCCGATGACGTCGACGCCCCAGCCGCGATAGATGGCCGACTCGGCCTTGGTGGAGAACTGCGGGCCCTCGATGCAGATGTAGGTCCCGCCGCGATGCACGGCGGCGCCGGTGCCCCGCGCCGCCTTCTCCAGCGCGTCGGCCAGCGCGGGGCACACCGGATCGGCCATCCCCACGTGGGCGACGATGCCATCACCGAAGAAGGAGGAGACGCGTCGTCGGGTGGCGTCGAAGAACTGCGCGGGGACGACCAGGTCGAGCGGGTGGATCGTCTCCTTCATGCTGCCGACGGCGGAGATCGAGATGACCCAACCGGCGCCCAGCGACTTCAGCCCCCAGATGTTGGCGCGGAAGTTCAGCTCGCTCGGCGTGATCCGGTGGCCACGGCCGTGACGCGGCAGGAAGATGACGGGTCGGCCCTCGAACACCCCCGTGCAGTACTCGTCGGACGGATCGCCGAACGGCGTTCTCACCCGGCGCCACCGCACGTCGGTAAGTCCGTCTAGCTCGTAGAGCCCGCTGCCGCCGATGACGCCGATCGCCTCCCCGGTCATGCCGCCCGCACGTCCTCCATGACCCCGCCCGCCCTCCGCTCCCCGGCATCCGTGACCCGTACCACGGCCGTCCGACCGCGCAGGCTGTCGGGACCGGGGAAGGCCACCTCGACGTAGTTGCCGGTCAGCCCGACCAGGTCGCCGCTGGCGCGATCGCGCGTCTCCAGCACCAGGATCTCCTCGACCCGTCCGACCAGGGTCGCGCGGAACCGCCGGCCCTGCGCCGCGGCGACCTCACGCAGGATACGCCCACGCTGGGTCACGGTCTGCGCATCCAGGCGGCCCGGCAGCCGCGCCGCCTCCGTCCCCGGGCGCACCGAGTACGGGAACACGTGCAGGTAGGAAAACGGCAGCGCCTCGACCAGCGTCCGCGTCGCGGCGAAGTCTTCGGCCGTCTCGCCCGGGAAGCCGACGATGACGTCGGCGCCCAGCCCGAGCCGCGGGATCGCCGCCGCTAGGCGCTCGGTGATACGCCGGTACATCGCCGTCGTGTAGGGCCGGCGCATGCGTCGCAGAATCCGGTCGCTCCCGCTCTGCAGGGGCAGGTGGAAGTGAGGCGCGATCACCGGCGAGGCCGTGACGATCTCCACCAACTCCTCGGTGAAGTAGGCCGGCAGCATCGAGGACAGCCGCAGCCAGCGCAAACCCCGCACCCCGGTCAGACGCCCCAGCAGCGCGGCCAGACTCGCGCGCGGCGCCAGGTCGGCGCCGTAGTGGCCGAGATCGACTCCGGTCAGCACGACCTCCGGGTGGTCCGCCTCGACCAGGCGTCGTACCTGGTCCTCGACGATCTGCGGCGGGAAGCTGCGGCTGTTCCCGCGGGCCAGCGGCACGATGCAGAATGCGCAGCGGTGCTGGCAGCCGTCCTGGACCTTCACGAACGCTCGCGACCGGCCGCCGGGGTGAGCGCGCGGCGGGACCGGCTCGAGCCGCGCGGCGGCCACGTCGGCGACCTCGACCTGCGGCACCCGCCGTGACACGGCGAGTCCGGCGAGGAGGTCAGGCAGGCGCGCCTTGTCGACGTTGCCGATCACGAGATCGACGCCGCCCAGCGCGGCGATCTGCTGCGGGTTCGTCTGCGCCCAGCAGCCGGTCACGACGACGCGCGCGCCCGGGCTCCGGCGACCGGCCCGCCGGATTGCCTGGCGGTCGGACAGCTCGGCGCGCCCGGTCACCGCGCAGGTGTTGATCACCACGATGTCGGCAGCCGCGTCAGCCGGCACCGTTCGGTAGCCGCGTGCCTCGACCAGCGTCTGGAGCTGCTGGCTGTCGACCTGGTTCAGGCGGCAACCGAGCGTGACGAAGGAGACGGTCGTCACGCCACCACCGGCTCTTTCAGCTGGCCACAGGCGGCGCCGATGTCCTCGCCCTTGCTCCAGCGCACGGTGGTCGTGAGGCCGGCGTCGAGCAGGATGGCCTGGAAGGCCAGGATGCGGGCCAGCGGCGGCCGCCGAAAGCCAGAGCCTTCCCAGTCGTTGAACGGGATCAGGTTCACCTTGGCTCGGATCCCGCGCAGCAGGCGCGCCAGCCGCTGCGCGTCCTCGGGGCTGTCGTTGACGTCCTCCAGCATCACGTACTCGAAGAAGACGCGCTGCCGCGGCGCCAGCGGATAGCGGCGGACCGCGGCCGTCAGCGCCTCCAGGTTCCACGACCGGTTCACCGGCATCAGCCGGCCGCGCACGTCGTCGCTGGCGGCGTGCAGCGAGATGGCCAAATTGACCTTGAGGTCCTCGCCGCCGAGACGATCGATGCCGGAGACGAGCCCGACCGTGGAGACCGTGATGCGCCGGGGCGAGTAACCGAGGCCGAGCCGAGCGTCGGTGAGGATCCGCAAGGCGGCGACCAGGTTGGCGTAGTTGGCCAGCGGTTCGCCCATGCCCATGAAGACGATGTGCGTCACGCGCTCGCCATCGGCCAGCAGCCGGTTGGCGGCGATGAGCTGACCGACGATCTCGCCGGCGGTCAGGTTACGGTCCAGCCCCATCGTCCCCGTCAGGCAGAAGGCGCAGCCGAAGCCGCAGCCGACCTGCGTGGACAGACATAGCGTGATCCGTCCGTCGTCGGGCATGAGGACGGCGCTCACGCGACGGTCGTCGGTCAGCCGGAAGACGAGCTTCCGACTGCCGTCCTGCGACCGCGTCTCGCGTTCCAGCTCCGGCAGCTCGATCCCGTGGGTCTCGGTCAGGCGGGCGCGAAAATCGCGGGGCAGATCGGTCATCGCCTCGAGCTCGACGTAACCCTTTCGGTAGATCCAGGTCGCCAGCTGCCGCCCGCGGTAGCGGGAGGCGCCGAGCGAGGCGGCAAGATCTTCCAGCTCGGAGGGGCGGAGGCCAATCAGGTTCGCGCGTGACATCAGGCAAGAGTATCACGGCGACTTTTCCACCGAACGTGTGCGCGGACCGTGGATAAGCCGGTGGGCGGGCCGGTCCACATCGTGACATTCCTGTAACTTAGACCGGCTCGCCCGACTCTTGAGCACCCGTCTGCTAGAATTCGCCGGGGGTGCGCGCCCATGGCTGAATCGTTGTCGGAGCTGCTCGAGCGGCAGGTCGCACGTTGGACTGACCGAATCGCCGACTGGGACGCATTCGCCGATGCACGCGTCGACGGCTATCGGCGCGCCCAGCATCGCTTCATCGGCTACGGGGCCTCGGGCAAGACCGACGGTCGCTACATTCCGGCCGAGCACTTCACCCTCAGCATCATGTTCGTGCCGCCCGGCCAGGGCAACGCCGCCCATACGCACGAGGTGGAGGAGATCTTCTTCGTCTTGCGCGGCAAGGTACGTGTCTTCTTCGAAGACGGGCACGGTGAGCGCGTCGAGACCGTGCTCGGCGAGTGGGACTGCGTGTCCTGCCCGGCCAACGTCGTCCACGGCTACGAGAACGCGGGACTGGAGCCCGCGTTTCTGCA
>JBKOZA010000317.1:0-10080 GCA_046725675.1 Candidatus Methylomirabilota bacterium | reverse complement strand
CCGCGCAGCTCGGCCAGCAGGACCGAGTCGATCTTCTCCTTGACGGTGCGCCGATCGAGGCCGAGCCGGCGTCCGGTTTCCTGGAAGCTGCCGGTCGCCGAGTAGACCAGCGTGCAGTAGCGCCGCAGCAGCTCGTCCGCGCTCAGCGCGCCGGTCAGGACCTCGTCGGCCACCCGTTGGCGGGCGCCCGGGCTGTCGGCTCGGGGTGGACGGTACTCTCCGCGGATCATCACGTTGCGCACGCACTGCTCGAGCTCGCGAACGTTGCCCGGCCACCGATAGTCGTCGCCCAGGTGGGTGGCGATCCACCGCTCGGTCTCCTCGGCGAGATTTTCCGCCTCCGCCTCGCCCGCCACGCGGCCTGCAATGACACGCACGAGCGTCGCCCGCTCGCCGCGTGTACCGCGCAGCTGCTCCTCGAGCGAGGGGGTCACGATGAGGTCCGAGCAGAGCCGGTAGTAGAAGTCCTCGCGAAGGCGCCGGGCCTGGATCTCGCGCGAGAGGTCGCGGTTGGTGGCCGCGATGAACTTGCCGAGGAACGGTCGGTCACGCGTGTCCCCCAGGCGCTGGAAGGTGCGCGACTGGAGCACACGCAACAGCTTGACCTGGATGGCGGGATCCAGCTCGCCGATCTCGTCCAGGAACACGGTGCCGGTCGCCGGGCACACCTCCAGCCACCCGGCCCGGTCCTGGACCGCCCCCGTGAAGGCGCCCCGCCGGTGGCCGAACAGCTCTGACTCGATGAGCGTCGGTGACAGCGCCGAGGGGTTGAGCGCGTAGAACGAGCCGGCGTAATCCTCCACGAAAGCCTCTCGCGCCGGATCGAACGGAACGTAGCGCGCCAGCCCGATCGCCCTGGCCACCAGCTCCTTGCCCGTTCCCGACGGACCGGACACGAGCGTGGCGACGTCGCCCATCCGCTGGTAGAGCGCGCGCCGATAGCGCCGCATGTCGCGCGTGAAGATCGACTGCCACACCGCCGCCCGGAGGCGAACGATGGGCGCCGAGTCGCCGACGATGTTGCGGAAGATGTAGTGAAAGGCCCGCCGGATCTGGAACAGGGCCGCGAACAGGTGCGGAACTTCGCGGTCGGCCGCCAGCGGGCCGGCCGACCGCTGCAGCAGCCGACCAGCCTCTTGCTGAAAAGCGCGATAGAAGACGACCGCGGTCGTGGACCGGTCCCGTCCGATCAGCCCGTAGAAGTCGTCCGCGTGGTGGCTGAACAGGCGGTAGACGACCGCGTCCTCGTAGAGGCGCAGGTCCTCGCCCTCCGGGCGCGCGCCCGCCGCGAGCTTCGCGGCGAGACGTTCGGTGAGGGCCTCCACCCGCTCGGCGATGGCTCGTACGTTCGGCGTGGGCGTTGGCCCGCTCCAGGCGTGCCAGAGTGTGCCGCCAGCGAGGAAGTCGGCTCCGAGCGCCTGACGCTCGCGCTCGATGCGCTCGGGCAGGAACGGATTGCTGTACGCCAGCCGCGAGATGGCCTCGGCCAGCGTCCGGTCTTCGGCGCTCAGGAGACTCATCGAAGCATTCAACGTACAGGGGAGGGACACCTGATGTCCACCCCTGGGCCAACGCCAGGTTCAATGACCGTATGCGGATATCGGAGGTAACAAGGCTCCGTGACGTCACTTTTTTGCCTGTCTCCTCCTCTGGCATCCCGCGTGGATCAGGTCGTCCGCAGCGTCGTCGAGAGGAGATCGGGCATGGATTGCGATCGGTTCCGAGTCACGATCGAGGCCGAGCTGGCTGGGCAGGTTGCGAGCCTGACCGGGTGCGAGGACTTCCGCAGGCTGGAGGATGGGCGGGCCACGCCGGCCGAGTACGACGCCTTCATCGAGAGCCTCGCGAGCGCGCACCTGCGCTCGCCTCAGCTTCTGGCGTTTCTGTACGCGCTGGCGCCTCCGGTGGCCGCCGATCACCTGCGCCACAACCTGCTCGAGGAGCTCGGGCTCGACGAAGAATCGGGGCGGCCCCATCCCGATCTGCTGGTGGACCTGCTCGTCGGGGCGGGCCTCACGCACCGGCTGCCCGTCGTGCAGGGCGAGGCCGACGCGGATCTGCGCCGGATCGTCACCGACCCGCTGCTCTACGGCACGCTGCGCGCGATCGGTCTGGCCGCGCTCATCGAGATCGTCGCGTTCGAGTACATGCTCTCGCGGGTCGCGGGCCGCCTGGCGAGAGCCCTGGCGACTCATCGCGCACTGCCCCCGCCTGCGCTGGCGTGGTTCACCCATCACAGCGAGGTGGACGTCCGCCACGCCGAGGAGGGGCTGACGGCGCTGGCCGCCTACGTCGACTACTATGCAGTCGGTCCCGAGGACGCGCTCGCGATCGCGGAGACGACGCTGCGCGAGAACGTCTTCGCGCGGCGGTACTTCCGTCACTTCGTCGTGGCCCGGAGCGCGCGATGAAGCTGGTCGCCGCCACTCTCTACGCGCTACGAATCCCACTCGTGGAACCGTTCGACCACAGCGCAGCCCGGCGTCGCTGCGCCGACTCGGTCGTGGTCCGCGTGCGCGACGAGACCGGCACCGAGGGCTTCGGCGAGGGCGCGCCCCGGCCCCACGTGACCGGCGAGACCGTCGAGGCCATGCTGGACCACCTCGCGCACGAGCTGTGGCCACGCCTGGCCGAGCGTGATGTCCCGGGCGCCGACACTCTCGACGCGCTCGCCGCCTTCGTCCCCGACGTCCCCCTGCCCGGCGCGGTGGCCGCCAACGCCAGTCGGGCAGCGCTGGAGCTGGCAGTCCTCGACTGCGCGCTGCGGCGCGCGGTACGCCCGGCGAGCGCGCTGCTGCCGCCGTGTCGCGGAGCCGTCACGTACAGCGGAGTCGTGCCGGCCGGCTCCGTCGCGCGCGCGGCCCGGCACGCGCGCCAGATGCGCGCGGTCGGGCTCCGCCACGTCAAGGTCAAGGTGGGCGGGGACGACGACGTCGAGCGCGTCGGGGCCGTTCGCGAGGCCCTCGGCCCCGACGTCTCCCTGCGGCTCGACGCCAACGGCGGCTGGACCTTCGCGCGCGCCGTCGAGGTGCTGGACGCCCTGGCGCCGCTCGGGATCGCCGCCGTCGAGCAGCCTCTGCCTCGCGGTCCCGTCGAGGAGCTGGCGCGTCTGCGCCGCGCCACGCCGGTGCCCGTCATGGCCGACGAGTCGCTCGTCACGCCGGCCGACGCCGAGGCGCTCATCGGCGCCGGCGCCGTCGACTTCTTCAACGTCCGCGTCTCCAAGTGCGGCGGCCTGTCCCGCGCGTTCGCCATCGGCCGGCGTGCGGCGGCGGCGGGTGTCGGCGTCCAGGTGGGCAGCCAGGTCGGCGAGACCGCGATCCTGTCGGCGGCCGGACGCCACCTCGCGGCGGCGTTGCCCGAGGTGGCGTTCGTCGAGGGATCCTTCGGCACGCTGCTGCTCGCCGAGGACGTGAGCGTCGAGAGCGTGCGCTTCGGTCACCGTGGCGAGGCGCCGTTGCTCATCGGTCACGGCCTCGGTATCCAGGTGGTCGAGTCGCGGCTCCGCGCCCGGGCGGTCACGGTGCGCGAGTTGTCGGGGACGCGCTGAGGTGGCCAGCCTGCTCGGACGCGTGCTGACCGCCGCGCAGTGGGCCCATCGCCGGGCCTTCGAGCGCGCCGCGGCCGATCCGGCCGGCGCCCAGATGTCCCTGCTACGCGGTTTGCTGCGCGACAACGCCACCACCGTGTTCGGCCGCGAGCACGGCTTCGCCACGACCGAGGGCCCGGCGGTCTTCGCTCAGCGGGTCCCGATGCGGGACTACGAGGCGCTGCGCCCCTACGTGCGGCGCCTGCTGGCCGGCGAGCGACACGTGCTCACCGCCGAGGAACCGCTGGCCTTCGCCACGACGAGCGGCACGACCGGCGAGCCGAAGTTCGTCCCGGTCACGCCGACGACGGCCCGGCAGACCGCGGCGCTGATGCGCCTGTGGACCGCCTTCGCGCTCCGCGACCACCCCGCGCTGCTCGACCACTGCCTGCTGACGCTCGTCGGCCCCGCCCGCGAAGGGCTCACGCCGGGAGGTCGGCCCCACGGCGCGATGACCGGGCTCACGTACCGGCAGCTGCCCTGGCTCGTCCGGCGACGTCACGCCGTGCCCTACGCCGTGGCGCTCATCCGCGACCACGACACGCGCTACTTCGTCGCGGCCCGACTGGCGCTGGCGCAGCAGGTGTCGTGCGTCGCTACGCCGAACGCCAGCACCGTGCTGCGGCTGGCCGAGACCGCCGCCAGCGGTACGCCGGCGCTGATCCGCGCGGTTCACGACGGCGCGCTCGGCGTGACCGACGTCGAGGCGCTGCCGGGCTCCGGGGTGAGCAGCGCCGAGCTTCGTCGGATGCTGGAGCGCGGGCTGCGTCGCGACCGTCCACGGGCCGCCGGGCTGGCGGTGGCGGCCGCCCGACGCGGGCGGCTGGTCCTCGGCGAATGCTGGCCGGAGCTGTCGCTCGTCGCGTGCTGGCTCGGTGGCAGCGCGGGCATCCAGGCCCGCCATCTCGACGCCCAGTTCGGGCCCCGCGTCGCGCGGCGCGACCTCGGGCTCGTGGCCAGCGAGGGCCGTCTCACCGTTCCCGTCGAGGACGCGACCGCCGCCGGGGTGCTCGCCGTGCACACGACGTTCTTCGAGTTCTTCGACGAGGACGCCGGCGAGGACGCGCGCTCGGGCATCCATCTCTGTCACGAGCTCGAGGAGGGGCGGCGCTACCACGTCGTCGTCACCGGCGCCAACGGCCTCTATCGCTACGCCCTGAACGACGTCGTCGAGGTCCGCGGCTTCTACCGCCGCACCCCCACGGTCGCGTTCGTCCGCAAGGGCCGCGACATGCTGAACATCACCGGCGAGAAGCTGCACCTCAACCACGTTCTGGCCGGCGTCCGGGTCGCCGAGCACGCCGCCGGCACGAGGGTGTGGCAGTTCCGGCTGATCGCCGACGCCGAGGCGTCGCGCTATGACCTGCTCGTGGAGCTCGCCCGGGCCGCGACGTCTCCGGCCGCGCTGGGCACGGCCTTCGACCGCGCGCTGAGCGAGGTCAACGTGGAGTACGCCTCGAAGCGCGGGTCGGGCCGGCTCGGCCCACCGCGGGTGTTCGTGATGCGTCCCGGCTGGTCGGAGCGGGTCTGCCGCGACGAGATCGCGCGTGGCCGCCGTGAGGCCCAGCACAAGTGGAGCGCGCTGGCCGAGGGTTGGGACGCGGTCTCCCGCGCCGAGGCGGGCGAGGCGCTGGAGCGGGCCGCCGGGACGCCAGCGGGCCTCAGCGGCGGCTGAAGACCTCTCGGAGGAGGTCGGTGGTGCGCGCGGCGGGGTTCGTGCGGATCTTGCGCTCCTCGTCGCCGACCACGTGGAAGAGGCCGTCCAGCGACTTGCCGACGACGTAGTGGTCGAGGTCGTATTCCTCCGCCCGGAAGAACGGGATGGCTTTGGCCTGGGCGAGCAGGTCATTGTACTGCCGGGCCAGCCCGACCTCGTTCATCGCCTTCTGGACCACGGGCTGAAAGGCCGTGGTCAGCTTGCCGGTCGTCTTGCCCTTGAAGTAGTCGGTCGCGGCGGTATCGGGGCCGGAGAGGATCTTGCGGGCGTCGTCGATGCTCATCTCGCCGATCGCATCGACGAAGATCCCACGCGCGGCGGGGGCGGCCTTCTCGGCGGCGCGGTTCATCCCGAGGACGAGCTCGTCGACTCGATCGCCCTGACCGATCAAGCGAAGCCCCTGCTCCAGCGACTTGAGCCGCTCGGGCATGAGGATCTTGATGGCTTGATTGGCGAAGTAACCGTCCAGGCGGCCGGTCAGGTTCACCGCGTTCTCGGTCCCCACCCGGAGCGCTTCCTTGAGACCCTGGCCGATCTTGGCATCGCCCAGCCCGGCCCCCGAGGACGGCAGCTGCGGGAGGTTCTTCAACAAGTCGGGCAGCTGCGCCGACGAGGACGTCGCGCCGAGCACCGGCACGAGCAGGGCGATCACCAATAGACGTGCGTGGGTCTTCACGGGGCCTCCAGCTGACGGCCGAGCGCCGCCGCGTCTGTAACGGGCAGCTCGCAGGCGTAGTTCCGGCAGACGTAGGCCGTGGGCTTGCCGTCGACCACGCCGCGCCCTTCGAGGAGCGGGATACCGGCGGCGGACGCTCCGTCCCCCGCCGCCGCGCCGACGACCACGCGGTTCGGCAGATAGCGGCCGAATACCTCGGCGGCCAGCGACTCGCCGCCGCCGTCACCGCCCGGCGTGACGAGCGCCACCTCGATCTTCGGGCCCAGGTGAAAGTCGAGCGCGCACAGAAAGCGGCCGAAGCCCGAGGGGTGGCGCCCCATCAGGTCGGCCAGTGGGCGCAGCGCGGCCAGCGCGCGCGATTCGTACCTGGTCTCCCCGGTCAGCACCGACAGGCGCAGCAGCGTCTCGATCGCGACCGACGTGCCGGACGGCACCGCGTTGTCGAAGAGGTTGCGCGGGCGCACGATCAGCGGCTCGTGGTCGTAGCCAGTGTCGTACAGCCCCTCGAGCGCCTCGTCCCAGAACAGCGTCAGCGTGGCGTCGGTCAGCCCGCGTGCGGCCTCGAGCCAGCGACGCTCGAACGTCGCCTCGTACACCTCTAGCAGGGCCGCGGCCACCATGGCGTGGTCTTCGAGATAGCCCTTCAGCCGCGCCTGCCCGGCCTTCCACGTTCGCAAGAGTCGACCGTCCTGGCGCATCGAGCCGAGCAGGAACTCCGCGTTGCGCACCGCCGCCGCCACGTAGTCGCGCCGGCCGAGCGCGCGGCCGGCCTCGGCCAGCGCACGACAGGCCAGGCCGTTCCACCCTGCCAGCACCTTGTCGTCGCGCCCCGGTCGCACGCGCGCCGCGCGAGCCTCGAGCAGGCGGTGCCGCAGGGGGGCGATCGCCTCGGGGTCGGGCTGGCCGGCGACGTAGAGGATGCTCTTGCCCTCGAAGTTGGGTCCGCGGTCGACGCCCCAGTACGTCAGCGCCCGGTCGGCGTCGCCGCCGAGCACCGCGCGGATCTCGTCCGGCGTCCACACGTAGAACTTGCCCTCGTGCCCTTCGGAGTCGGCGTCCTCGGCAGAATAGAAGCCGCCGGCGGGATCGGTCATGTCGCGCAGCAGGTAGTCGAGCGTCTCCTCGCACACTCGCCGGCACTCGGGATCGCCGAACGCCAGCCAGGCGTGCAGGGAGAGCGAGGCGAGCTGGGCGTTGTCGTAGAGCATCTTCTCGAAATGCGGCACCAGCCAGTGCGCGTCCACCGAGTAGCGGGCGAAGCCGCCGCCCAGCTGGTCGTACATGCCTCCGCGCGCCATGCGCACGAGCGTGGTGTGGACCATCCGACGCGCGTAAGCGTTGCCGGAGCGCTTGAAGAAGCGCAGGACGAATTCCCAGATCATCGGCTGGGGGAACTTGGGAGCGCCCCCGAGCCCGCCCCACTCCTCGTCGAACTGCGAGGAGACGCCCTGGAACGCGGCGAAGAGCACCTCGTCGGTGAGCAGCGTCGTCGCGCGCCGCAGCCGGTCGGCCTGGCCGAGCGCGGCCGTGAGCTCGCGGCCGGACTGGAGAACTTCGCCCCGGCGCGTGCGCCAGGCATCTGCGATGGCGCCCAGCAGGCGCGGGAACCCCGGCAGGCCATGGCGGTCCTCGGGCGGGAAGTAGGTGCCGCCGTAGAACGGCGTGCCGTCGGGCGCCAGGAACACCGTCATCGGCCAGCCGCCGTGCCCGGTCATCGACTGCACCGCCTGCATGTAGATGTGGTCGACGTCGGGCCGCTCCTCGCGGTCGACCTTCACGTTGACGAAGTTGTCGTTCATCACCGCGGCGATCGCCGGGTTCTCGAACGACTCGCGCTCCATCACGTGGCACCAGTGGCAGGCCGAGTACCCCACCGAGAGCAGCACCGGCTTGTCCTCGGTCCGCGCCCGCACGAAGGCCTCCTCCCCCCACGGGTACCAGTCCACGGGGTTGTGGGCGTGCTGGAGCAGGTACGGACTCGTCTCGCGGCCCAGCCGGTTCTCGCTCACGACGACCTCGTCAGGAAGTGAACGGCAACGCCCGGACCGTGGCGGAGACGACCCGGTCGCCGACGCGTACGCCGACGATGCTGCCGGGCTCGGCGTGCTGACGGCGGACCATGGCCAGCGCGACGGGCCGGCCGAGGCCGGGCGAGCGCGTCGCGCTCGTCACCGCACCGATCGCCGCGTCGTCGACGACCACCTCGCTGCCGGCCGGGGGCACGGTGTCGCCGTCGAGCACGAGGCCGCGCAGATGGCGATTCACGTGGCCACGGTCCCGGATGCGTACCACGACCTCCTGTCCCGGATAGCAGCCCTTGGTGTACGACACCAGCGTCTCGAACGGCACCTCGGGCAGCAGGACCGCGGGACCGATGTCGACGGGAAAGCGTGGGCTGCCGGCCTCGATGCGGAGTGTCTCGAGGGCGTCGGCGCCAACGACGGTGGTGCCGGCGGCGGTGAACGCCTTCCACACACGCTCACCCTCAGCGGCCGGCGCGGCGATCCAGATCTCCGGCTCGCCCGTCTCCCCGCCGCCGCGGACGAGCCGCACGCCGACACCGTCCACGCTAGCCACGACGCTCGACCACGCCCGCGTCTCGGGCGCAGCCCCCGTCTGCTCCTCTACCCGGGCCGGCGCCTGGGGCCCGGCCAGCATGAAGAGCGCCCAGTCCTCGCTGGCGTCGCGGAGCTCGACCTTCTCGGAGAACAGGTAACGGTCGAGCGCCTCCAGGGTCGTCGCGACCGCCCCCGGCGGCGTGATCAGCAGGATGCGATCGTCGAGCACCCAGACCACGAGCACGACCTGCACCTTGCCGTGCACGTCGAGCAGGGTCGCCGCGCACCCCTGCCCCGGCGTCAGCGACTTCACGTCGTTGCTCAGCAGGGCGTTCAGGAACGTCGCGCGGTCGCGGCCGGTCGCCTCCAGCACCCCCCAACCGCGCCGGTCGACGAGCCCGACCCCGTGCCGGACGGCTTCATACTCGCTCGTCGCCATGGCGTTCATTCTACATGACGCGCGCGTTGACACCGGGTGGCGACGCCGCTAGATTCCTCGCGTGCGACCGCCGTCGCGGGCCGCCGTGCGTCGCTTCCAGCGACGCCTCCTCACCTGGTACCGGTGTCACGGGCGGGACCTGCCGTGGCGCCGCACCCGCGTGCCCTACCGCGTGCTGGTGTCGGAGATCATGCTGCAGCAGACGCAGGTCGACCGCGTGATCCCGAAGTACCGGCAGTTCCTTCGCCGCTATCCCTCGCTGCGTGCGCTCGCCACCGCCCCGGTGGAGGACGTGCGCCGCCTCTGGTACCCGCTCGGCTACAACGTCCGCCCCCTGCGCCTGCACGCGATCGCGCGCGAGACGGTCGCCCGCTACCGCGGGCGGCTGCCCGACAGCGCCGACGCACTGCGCGCGCTGCCGGGTGTCGGCCGCTACACGGCGGGCGCCGTGCTCTCCTTCGCCTTCGGGCGCGACGTCGCCGTCCTCGACACCAACGTGCGCCGCGTGCTCACGCGGGTGTTCCTGGGCCCCCGGCGGGCCGCCCGCGTGCGGGGCGACCGCGCGCTGTGGGAGCTGGCCGAGTCGCTGGTCCCGCCGGGGCACGGCTACGACTTCAACCAGGCACTGATGGACTTCGGCGCCACCTGGTGCACGCCGCGGCGGCCGCGCTGCGGCGGCTGCCCGATGCGCGCGTTCTGCGCCACGCCCGCGGCCGCCGACGCCGGCCGCTGAGCCCGGGGAGCCACCAGCGTGCCGCTGGTCGTCGAGGTTGCGGCGGGGCTCATCCGCGACGCCGCCGGGCGCTACCTCATCACCCAGCGCCGCCGGGGCTCCCACCTGGCCGGGCGGTGGGAGTTCCCGGGCGGCAAGCTCGAGGCGGGGGAGACGCCCGCGGCCGGCCTGCGCCGCGAGCTGGAAGAAGAGCTGTCGGCGACGTTCGCGGTCGGCGAGCTGGTCGAGACCGTGCGCTGGGAGTATCCCGATCGCACGGTGACCCTGCACTTCTTCGACTGTCGCCTGGAGTCCGGCACGATCGCGCCGCGCGAGGAGCAGGCCATGGAGTGGGTCGAGCCCGCCCGCCTGACCGACTACGACTTCCC
>JBKOZA010000316.1:0-1088 GCA_046725675.1 Candidatus Methylomirabilota bacterium | reverse complement strand
CCCAGCAGAATGCCGGGGCCGCTTCGTGCCGCGGTGCGCTCCAAGGCCCCCAGGAGGGTCCGGCCGAGCACGCGCTCTTCCCGATAGCGAAACAGGAAGAAGATGCCGTAGTCGATGCCGAGGCCGATGACGATCGAGACGAACATCATCGAGAAGATCGTGAGCTGGCCGACGAGGATGGTGATGGCCCCCAGCGACCAGCACAGGCTCAGCGCGAGCACGGCCAGCATCGCACACGAGGCGACGACCCGCCGGAACGCGAGCAGCAAGAGAGCGAGCGTGAGGACCAGGGCCAGGACACTGGCGATCTCGCCGTCGCGGGTCGCGGCGATCAGCTCGTCGCTGAAGAGCGCCGGCGCTCCGGTGACGCCGGCCTCAACCGCCGGGAACTGCGGGCGCAGGCCGGCGATCGCGTGCCGGACGGTTCGGACCGCCTCGAGCTCGGCGGCGAAGGTGCGCGGCGCATCAGCGAGGTCGATCACGACGTAGAGCAGTCGGCGATCGTGCGACAGGAAGTAGCCGCCGTCCGGGGAGGGAATCGGGGCGCCGAACAAGTTCGCCCAGGGCGACCGGTACGGTCGGCCGTCGATCGCCTCCGACGTCTGGACGAGGAGATCGCGAAGCAGGCGGGCGGGAGCCAGGGTCGCATCCTCAGGGACACCGCGGCCGAAAACGTCGGGCAGGAAGGTCGAGCCGATGTACTGGTTGATGCCCGCCACGAGCCGATCGAGCGTCGGCGTAGCAGCGAAATCGGCGAGCAGCTCTTCCTGACCGGCCACGGTCCGCAGGGTGTCTCGCAGGGCGTCGAGCGGCACGTACAGCAGGGCGTGCGTCTGGAGGCGGGTCGGGTCGACCTGATGACTGACGCGCGCCGTCCCCAGGGCTCCGTCGCGCAGGACGACGGCCAGGCGAGCCGCGTAGGCCGCGGAGATCTCGACCGTGGGGCCCTCCACGACGACGACGATGTCCTCGAGTTGGCCGAAGTCCTCGGCGTAGTCCTTGTAGAGCGTGGCGTACGGCTGGTGGAGCGGGAGCAGGTGGAACTTGGACGTCTCCAGCCTGAGGGCATACGCCGTGTAGCCGACACC
>JBKOZA010000315.1:0-10775 GCA_046725675.1 Candidatus Methylomirabilota bacterium | reverse complement strand
CCCCCCGCCACCCCGGCGTACACGCGGGCGACCTCGGCGCCGGCCATCTGCTCGGCCTCGGCCACGGCGTGCTTGATCGCCTCCACCGTGGAGTCGATGTTCACCACCACCCCGCGGCGCAGGCCGCGCGAGGCGGCGTGGCCGACCCCGACCACGTCGAGGCCTCCGCCCGGCCGCGGCGCGCCGATCACCGCGCAGATCTTGGTGGTGCCCACGTCGAGCCCCACCACCAGCTCCGGCTCCTTGGCGCGCCTCACCGGTACGCTCCGCGCTTGAGCACGACCTGATCGCGGAAGCGCAGGTCGACGCCCTGCACGTCGCCGGTGACGACCTGGGCCAGCACGCCCTCCAGCCGGGCCAGGCGCTCCTCCCACTCCTCGCTGCCGAGCCGCACCTCGATGCCGTCGACCGTGTAGAGCACCGGGCCCTCGGCCCGGCTCATGTCGATCTCGGAGATCTCGGCGGCCAGCGTGGAACCGGTGCGGAGCAGCGCGCGGATGAGCGTGATGGCCGCGCGCGCGCGCGGGCCGGGCGCCGTCCGCATGCTGGTCAGCTCGTCCTCGCTGAGGCCGCTGATGACCGGCACCTCGGTCGCGACGGCGTTCTTTTCCTCGCCGAGCAGGCGACCGTCCTCGTCCAGCCAGTGCAGCCGGGCGGCGTGCACCAGGGTGAAGGGCCGGCGCTCCTCGATCACGATCGCGACCCGGTTGGGCAGCTCGCGCACCACGTCGGCCCGCCGGATCTCCGGCAGCGCCTCCAGCCGCGCGCGCACCTGGGCGGGGTCGATGCGCCAGACGTTGGTGCCGTGGACGATGCCGGAGGCCTCGAGGACGCGCTGAGGCGGCACGCGCGAGGCGCCCCGCACCTCGACCGCCACCACCGCGAAGCGCGGCGTCGTGAGCATCCAGGCCCCCACCGAGACCACCGCGCCGACCGTGCCGACGACCAGCGCCGTGGTGCCGACGACCCGTAGCCAGGCGATCGGCCGTCGCCGGCGGCGTCGGCGGCCCCGGCCGACGCGCTGGCCGACGACCGCGGTGGCGGGATCGCCGAAGTCGTCGAACGCGGGCGCCCGCCCGCGCGGCGAGATGAGGCTTCTACTCACCGATGATCCTGATCTCCGGCACGAGCAGCACGCCGGCGTGGGCCTGCACTCGCTCCTGCGTCATCTCCATGATCGCGAGCACGTCGGCCGCCGTGGCGCCACCACGGTTGACGATGAAGTTGGTGTGCTTGGCCGAGATCTCGGCGCCGTTGATGCGCTTGCTCTTGAGCCCGGCCTTCTCGATCAGCTTGGTCGCCAGCTCGCCGGGCGGGTTCTTCCACACGCAGCCGGCCGAGGCCAGCGCCAGCGGCTGGGTGGACTTCTTGACCTTGAGCCGCTGCCTGATCTCCTTCTGGACGTCGGCGAGCAGGCGGCGGTGGAGTTGCAGCCGGCAGCCGACCAGGACGGCGCCGGCCGGAGGGTGGAACGCCCGGTAGGTGAACCCGGCGACGCTGGGCTTGAACTCGCCCAGCGTGCCGTCCGGATGCAGGAAGTAGACGGCGCTGACGAAGTCACCGATGCAGCCGTCCGGCGTCCCCGCGTTCATCGCGAGCGCGCCGCCGATCGTCGCCGGGATGCCGACGAGGCACTCGATGCCGCCGAGGTTCACGGCGGCGGCCTCCCGGATGAGCGAGGACAGGCTGACGCCGGCGCCGGCTACCGCCTCCTCGCCGTGGAACTCCGCCCGCCCCAGGCAGCCCTCCAGCTTGAGCACCACGCCGCGGATGCCGCGGTCCTTCACCACCAGGTTGTTGCCGCCGCCGATGACCGCCACCGGCAGCTGCTCGCGATGGGCGAACAGCAGCGCGTGACGGATGTCGTCGACGTCCTGCGGCACCACGAAGATGTCCGCCGCGCCGCCGATGCGGAGCGACGTATGGAAGCTCAGGGGCTCCTTGAAACGGACCTCCCCCCGGATCTCTCCTAGCATTTCGTCCCCCCATTCGGCGACTCGGCCTCGAGCCGTCGCAGAATGTCCGAGCCCAGCTGGCTCACGTCGCCGGCGCCCAGCGTCAGTACGAGATCGCCGGGCCGGCTGATCTCGCACACGTGGTCGACGACGCGGGCCCGATCGCTGCCGAGATATGTGACGTTGCGGTGGCCGTGGGCGCGGATGCCGTCCGCGAGGTCGGCGGCGCTCACCCCGGGAATCGGCGACTCGCCGGCCGGGTAGATGTCCATGACCAGCAGCACGTCGGCCTGGTTGAACGCAGTGAGGAACTCCTGACGCAGGTGCAGCGTCCGGCTGTAGCGGTGTGGCTGGAACACCGTGACGACCCGGCTGTCGAACCCGGCCTTGGCGGCGGCGAGGGTCGCGCGGATCTCGGCGGGGTGGTGGCCGTAGTCGTCGACCACGGTCACGCCGCCGGCGGTCCCGCGGATCTGGAAGCGGCGCTGCACGCCGGCGAAGCCGGCCAGCGCCGTGGCGATGGTCGAAAACGGGATCTCGAGGTCCAGCCCCACGCCGATGGCGGCCAGCGCGTTGAGGACGTTGTGGCGGCCCGGTACCCGGAGGACGCACTCGCCCAGGCGGGTGCCGTGCTGGGATACTTCGAACCGGCTCGTCATGCCGGTGACCGTCAGGTGGCGGGCGACGAGGTCGGCGGCCGACTCCAGCCCGTAGGTGATGACGCGCTTCTCGACCTGGGGCAGCAGCATCTGGATGTTGGGCTGGTCCAGGCAGAGGACGACGGCGCCGTAGAAGGGGACCTTGTTGACGAAGGCCAGGAATGCTGCCCGGATCGCCTCCAGGCTGCCATAGTGATCCAGGTGCTCGGCGTCGATCGTGGTGACGACCGCGATCGTCGGCGCCAGCTTGAGGAACGACCCGTCGGATTCGTCGGCTTCGGCCACCAGGAACTCGCCCTGGCCCAGGCGCGCGTTGGAGCCGAGGTTGGTGACGCGGCCGCCGACGACGATGGTCGGATCGAGGCGCCCCTCAGCCAGCACGGCGCCGACCATGGACGTAGTCGTCGTCTTGCCGTGGGTGCCGGCCACCGCGATGCCGTACTTGAGGCGCATCAGCTCGGCCAGCATCTCGGCGCGCGGAATGGTCGGCACCTGCCGCTGTCGGGCCGTCTGGACCTCGACGTTGTCGGCCGCCACGGCCGACGAGTACACGAGCACGTGGACGCCTTCGACGTTCTCGGCCTTGTGGCCGACGACGACCTTGGCGCCCAGCCGCTCCAGCCGCTCGATCGTGTCGTTGCGCTTCTGGTCGGAACCGCTCACCTTGTAGCCGAGGTTCAGCAATATCTCGGCGATTCCCGACATCCCGATACCGCCGATGCCGACGAAATGGATGTGCTGGTAGCGCTTAAACATGCGCGTGCTGGGAGATGTTGAGCAGCACCCCGGTCGACACCATCGTCATCAGCAGGGCGGAGCCCCCGAACGAGAGGAAGGGCAGCGGCAGCCCCTTGGTCGGGAGCAGGCCGGTCACCACGCCCAGGTTGACGAGCGTCTGGGTGGCGATGAGCAGTGTGATGCCGAGCGCCAGGTACGCGCCGAATGGCTCGGGCGCGCGCAGGCCCACGCGCAGCCCCCGCCAGATGAGCACGGCGAAGAGCCCGACGAACACGACGGCGCCCACGAAGCCCAGCTCCTCGCCGACGACGGCGAAGATGAAGTCGGTGTGCGACTCGGGCAGATAGAAGAGCTTCTGGCGTGAGCCGCCCACGCCCTGGCCGAGCAGGCCGCCGTTGCCGAACGCCAGCCACGACTGGATGATCTGGAAGCCGCTTCCGCGCGCGTCCGACCATGGGTCCCAGAACGCGGTCATCCGCCGCAGCCGATAGGGCGCCACGTAGATCGCGATGGCCAGCAGCGGCAGCGCCGGCGCCACTGCCCACGCCAGGTAGCGGGCCGGGCTCCCGGCCAGGTACAGCAGGCCGAACGTCAGCGCGATCAGCGTGAGGCAGTTGCCCAGGTCCGGCTGCACGAACACGAGCCCCGCGAATGCTCCGGCCACCAGCAGCGGCGGCAGCAATCCGCGGCGGACGTCGGCGAGCTGATCGTGCCGTCGCGCCACGAAGGCCGCCAGGTAGACCACGAGCGCCAGCTTCGCCAGCTCCGCCGGCTGGAACGACACCAGGCCCAGCCGGATCCACCGACGCGTCCCGTTGATGGCCTGGCCGAACGGCGGCACCAGCACCAGGACCAGCAGCACGCCGGCCACGATGAGGGCCGGCCACACCAGCTTCTCCAGGCGCCGGTAGTCCACCCGGACCGCCACCAGCATGGCGAGGGCGCCCAGCAGCGCCCAGAACAGCTGCTTCTTGAGGAAGAAGTACGGGTCGTGGAACCGGTCGGCGGCCACGATCGCGCTCGCGGAGTACACCATCACCACGCCGGCCGACAGCAGCACGACGGCCACGCCGAACAGCCACATGTCGGGCGCGAGCTTCCTCGGCACCTACCGCGCCTCTCCGAACCACGCGATCGCCTCGACCCCACCGAACCCCGTCTCGCCGGGCTTGGCGGCGCCGGGGCCAGGCCGAGTGACGTGGACCCGCCCGCGTGGCGCGCCGACGGCTCCCGCTCCGCCGCCGGCGCCAGCAGGCCGCGCGTGGCCGAGCAGGCGAGCCACGGCGAGAGCCGCCTCGAGCCACCTGATCCGCGCTTCGGCGAGCAGCGCGCGGGTGTCCACGACCGGCGCGCGCGCGGCCTCGGCTCGACGGCGCGCGTCTTCGATCCAGTGCACTCGGATCCCGTCGTCGACGACGGAAAGACGAGCAGGTCGCCCTCGGCGCGACGTTGGGCGAGGCGTGCCGGTGACGGCGGACGACGGGACGAGCGAAAGGCGAACGATCGAAAGGTGGCGGCCGAACGCGGGGAGGTGCGGCTGCGCGAGCGCCGTTCGGGTCGAGGCGCGCCCCGGGCGCGCCTGCGGCCCCCTCGCGCGACCGGCAGCGGCTCGCGCGGAGGACATCAGTCGAGCGCTCCGACGAGCTTCTTGAAGACGTCGCCGCGGTGCTCGTAGTTGTCGAACATGTCGAACGACGCGCAGGCCGGCGACAGCAGCACGATGTCGCCGGGCCGGGCCTGGGCCCGCGCCCCCTCGACCGCCGCCTGCATCGACGGAGCGCTGCTGACCCCGATGCCGACCGCGGAGAGTGCGGCGGCGATCTTCGGGCCGTCCTCGCCGATCAGGACCGCGTGGCCGACGCGTCCGCGGGCGACGCCGGCCAGCGGCGCGAAGTCCTGCCCCTTGCCCTTGCCGCCGGCGATCAGCACCACGCGTTCGTCGAAGCTCTCGAGCGCCTTGATCGTGGAGGCGACGTTGGTGCCCTTGGAGTCGTTGTAGAACTGCACGCCGCGCACGTCGCGGACGAACTCGATCCGGTGCTCCACCGCCCGGAAGCGCCCCATGGCGCGGCGGATCGCCTCGGCGCCGAGGCCGATCCACAGCGCGCAGGCCGCGGCGGCCAGGACGTTCTCGACGTTGTGGGCGCCGCGCAGCTGGATCTCGGCCAGCGGGCAGATCGCCTCGGCGTGTCCGTTGAGCCGGGCCGTCACCCAGCCGTCGCGCACGAACACGCCGTGCTCCAGCCGGCGGCGACGGCTGAACCAGAGCACCCGGGCGCGCGTTCGCGACGCCAGTCCGACCGCGGCCGGATCGTCGGCGTTGAGGACGGCGCATTCGGCCGGCGACTGGTTCATGAAGATGCGCGCCTTGGCGTCCAGGTAGGCGCCGAACGAGCCGTGGCGGTCGAGGTGGTCCGGCGTGACGTTGAGCACGGCCGCCACCCGCGGCTGGAACGTGTCGATTGTCTCGAGCTGGAACGACGAGACCTCGACGACCAGCAATCCGTCCCGCGCGAAGCTCAGCGCGTGGGCGGTCAGCGGGGTGCCGATGTTGCCGCCCACCAGCACCGGGCGCGGCTGCTCGCCCAGAAGGGCGCCGGTCAGCGCGGTCGTGGTCGTCTTGCCGTTCGTCCCGGTGATGGCGATCGTCTCGGCCTCCATCGCCCGCCAGCCGAGCTCCAGCTCGCCGATGATCGGCAGCCGGGCCGCCCGCGCGGGGGCGAGCTGCGGCGAGTCGAGGGGCACGCCCGGGCTCACCACCACGAGCGCGGCGTCGGCAAAGGCGGGGGCGTCCGCGTCGCCCGCGGTGATGGACACGCCGGCGTCACGCAACGCGGTGGCCTCCCGGCCGAGAGCGCTCAGCGGCTTGGCGTCGAACCCCGTCACGCGGGCGCCGGCCTCGTGCAGCAGCCGCGCGGCGGCGATGCCGCTGCGGGCCAGCCCGACCACGGTCACCCGACGGCCGGCCAGCGACGTCAGCCAGGCCCGACCTCGCGTTGCCACGTCGGCGTCCTCGACCACAATCATCGCGTCACCTTTCTACATGGGGGCCCCGACATGGCCCCCATACCCCCCGGGCGTTCGCGTCACGCCGGCGAAGCCGTCGCGCCGCTCTATCTCCCCCGTGGCCATCGGGGCCCCGCCCTGGCCCCCATTCCCCCGAGGTCGATCGGGACGACCAGGGGGAGCCGTGGCGCCCCTCGATCTCGCGAAATCCCACGCGAGTCATCAGCGCAGCTTCAAGGTCGTCAGTGCCAGTAGGGCCAGCGCGAAGGACACGATCCAGAAGCGGATGACGATCTTCGGCTCCGGCCAGCCGGACAGCTCGTAGTGGTGGTGCAGCGGCGCCATGCGAAAGACGCGGCGGCCGGTCAGCTTGAACGAGGCGACCTGCAGGATGACCGACACCGCCTCGACCACATAGATCCCTCCGATGAGCGGCAGGAGCAGCTCGGCCTTGGTCAGCACGGCCAGCATCCCGATGGCGCCGCCCAGCGCCAGCGAGCCCGCATCGCCCATGAAGACCTCGGCCGGGTGACAGTTGAACCAGAGAAAGCCCACGGCGGCGCCGATGAGCGCCGCGCAGAACACGGTGAGCTCGCCGGCTCCCCGGACGTTCAGGATCTTGAGGTAGTCGGCCGCCCGGAAGTTGCCGGTCAGGTACGCGAGGATTCCGAAGGCTCCACCGGCCATCACGATGGGGCCGATGGCTAGCCCGTCGAGTCCGTCGGTGAGATTCACCGCGTTCGAGGCGCCGACCACGACCAGGAGCGCGAACGGGAACCACCACAGGCCGAGATTCACCAGCCATCCCTTGAAGAACGGAATGGCCAGCACCGGTTGCCAGTCGGCGCGCGGCTGCCAGAACACGATTTGCAGGAGTGCCAGGGTGAGCAGCGCCTGGAGCAGGAACTTCAGGCGAGCCGACACGCCGCGGCGCTTCTTGACCTTCACCCAGTCGTCGTACATCCCGATCAGCCCGAAGCCGGTGGTCGCGAGCATGACGACCCAGACGTAACGGTTGAGCAGATTGCCCCACAGCAGCGTCGACGCGAGGATCGCCGTCAGGATGACGACGCCACCCATCGTGGGCGTCCCCTTCTTGCCGAGGTGACGCTCCGGCGTGTCCTCGCGCACGGTCTGCCCGCCGTGCTGCATCCGCCGCAGGCGCCCGATCAGCCAGGGACCGATGACCAGCGAGATCACCAGCGCCGTGATCAGCGCCATGAAGGACCGGAACGTCACGTACCGGAAGACGTTGAAGATGATGTGGTCTTTCGCCAGCGGGACCAGGAAGTGGTAGAGCATCGCCCATCCTCATCCGAGGTCCGAGCGCTCGCGCCCCGACCGGGCCAACCGGGCCACGAGCGCGTCCACCACGCGCTCCATCCGCATCCCGCGTGAGCCCTTCACCAGCACCACGTCTCCCGACGACAGCCGCTTGAGCAGGTGGGCGACGGTATCCTCGAACGTGGTCAGGTGCGTCGCCTTGACGAGCCCGGCTTCCCGCGCCGCCTCGACGGTGGCCTGGGTAGCGCGCCCCAGCCCGATCAGCTCGTCGGCCGGCAGCGCCGCCACCTGTCGGCCCACCTCGCGATGCGCCTCGTCGCTGATCGGCCCCAGCTCCAGCATGTCGCCCAGCACGACGACGACCCGGCGTCCGTGCCGCCGCTCGGCGACCGTGTCCAGCGCCGCCCGCACCGACACGGGGCTGGCGTTGTAGGTGTCGTCGAGAATGGTGACCTCGCCCGCCCGGCGCCACACGCAGCGGCCGGCCACCGGCCGTACGCCGCCCAGCCCGCGCGCGACGTCGGCCAGCGGAAGGCCGAGGGCCACGCCGGCGGCGGCGGCTGCCAGCGCGTTGCTCACGTTGTGGCGCCCGGCCAGGCCCACCACGACCGGCTGCCGCTCGGCGCCGGCCTCGAGCGTGAACGTGAGCCCGGTCTCGTCCTCGACGACGTCGCCCGTCGCCCGGACGTGGGCCGTGCCGCTCCGGCCGTAGGTGACCACGCGGGCCCGCGTCTCGCGGGCCATGCCGGCCACGCGGGCGTCGTCGGCGTTGAGCACCGCCACGCCGTTGGCGGCCAGCGCGCGCACGAGGCCGGCCTTCTCCTCACGCACGCCGTCGAGCGAGCCGAGATACTCGGTGTGAACGGCGGCCACGGTCGTCACGATGGCGAGCGTCGGGGCCGCCAGCGCCGCCAGCATCGCCACCTCGCCGCGGGCGTTGGAGCCGATCTCCAGGACGACCGCCTGGTGCTCGGGCGATAGCTTCAGCAGCGTGAGCGGCAAGCCCCACTGGTTGTTGAACGACCGCTCCGGCCGCAGCACCTCCCAGCGCGTGCTCAGCACGCCGGCCGTGAGCTCCTTGGTCGTCGTCTTGCCATTGCTCCCGGTCACCGCCACGACGGGGATCGCGAATCGGGCGCGATGCCAGGCCGCCAGCTTGCCGAGCGCGCGCGTGGTGTCCTCCACCAGCACGAGCGGGACGTTGGCGGGCACTTCGTCGGGAAGCGTGTGCACGATGAGGCAGGCCGCGCCGCGAGCGGCGGCATCGCCGAGGAAGGCGTGGCCGTCGAGCCGGTGGCCGTGGATGGCGAAGAACGCCTCGCCGACCGCGAGCGAGCGCGAGTCGATCGACACGCCCGTGACCGGGATGCCGAGGTCGCCGGCCACCAGCGCGCCCTGGGTGGCGCGCACGATGTCCTGCACGGTGAACGGCACCGCCCGGCTCATCGTGCCGTCCGCGCCCGGAGGATCTCGCGGGCGACCTCCCGGTCGTCGAAGTCATGCATCTCGGTGCCGACCACCTGGTACGTCTCGTGGCCCTTGCCGGCGATGACGACGGTGTCGCCGGCCGCGGCCCAGCCGAGCGCGCCACGGATGGCCAACGCACGGTCGGGCTCCGCCACGCACCGTTCGCGAGCCCCGGCCACGCGCGCCACGCCGGTGAGGACCTCGTCCACGATCGCCTCCGGCCGCTCCGAGCGTGGGTTGTCGGAGGTGACCCAGGTGCGGTCGGCCAGGCGCGCGGCGATCCCGCCCATGATCGGACGCTTGCCGCGGTCGCGGTCGCCGCCGCAGCCGAACACCACCCCGAGCCGGCCCGGCGTGATCTTGCGCGCGGTGACCAGGACCCGCTCGAGCGCGTCGGGCGTGTGCGCATAATCGACGACGACCAGGAACGGCTGGCCCGCCCGCACCTGCTCGAAGCGGCCGGGCACGGTGCCCACGCCAGCCAGCGCGCGAGCGATCGCCTCGGGCGTCAGGCCCAGGGCCAGGCCCGCCCCGATGGCGCCGAGCAGGTTGCTCACGTTGTGCTCACCGATCAGCGTGGAGTGCAGCGTCAGCCGCCCACGCGGCGTGTCGACCGTCATCTGGATGCCGTCGAGGCCGGAGGTGTACTCCACCGCGCGCACGCGCGCGTCGGGGTGCAGCCCGTACGACAGCACCGGCACGTCGAGCCCTTCGACCATGGCGGCGCCGGCCGGGTCGTCGGCGTTGACGACGGCGGTCCGCCCGGGCTTGGGTGACGCCGCCAGCAACTCGAACAGGCGCCGCTTGGCCCGCCGGTACTCGTCCAGCGTCCCGTGGAAGTCCAGATGGTCCTGCGTGAGGTTGGTGAAGACCGCGACGTCGAAATCCAGCCCATCCACCCGCGACAGCGCCAGCGCGTGGGACGAGACCTCCATCGCCACGCCGCCGATGCCGCGAGCGCGGGCGCTGGCCAGCATGCCCTGGATCTCGAGGGCCTCCGGGGTCGTCTGGCTCGCCGGGCGAGCCTCGCCACCCAGCACGTACTGGATGGTGCCGATGATGCCGGTCGTGAGGCCGCGCGCGCGCAGCAGCGCGTCGACGAGGTAGGAGGTCGTCGTCTTGCCGTTGGTCCCAGTGATGCCCACCAACGTGATGTCGCCAGAGGGGTGGCCATGGTAAGCGTCGGCCAGGCGGGCCAGCGCGTGCCGCGCCGATGGCACCAGTACCTGGGCCACCGGAAGGGCAGCGAGGGGCTCGCCTTCGGTCACGACCAGCCGAGCGCCGCGGGCCACGGCGTCGGGCACGAAGCGGCGGGCGTCCTGCTTGAAGCCCGGTACCGCCACGAAGCAGTCCCCCGGCTCGACACGGCGCGAGTCCGCCGTCAGGCCGCTCACGGTCGGCGGCGGAGCCCCGACCACGCGACGCTCGGGGAGCGCGTCGATCAGCAGTCTCACGGGCGTCTCGTGCCTGGGCATGTCATCTCGCGGCGCCGCCGGTCAGGGTGAGGCGGACACCGGCCTCCGTTTCCAGCGTGTCACCCGGCGCGGGCGCCTGCTCGGCAACGCGCCCGCCGCGCCCGGCCAGCTTCACGGCCACGCCCAGCGGCGCCAGCGTGGCAAGCGCCTGGCGCAGCGGCCGACCGCGCAGGTCCGGCATGATCCTCGCG
>JBKOZA010000314.1:0-1965 GCA_046725675.1 Candidatus Methylomirabilota bacterium | reverse complement strand
TCGCCGGAGGGGGCCTCGAGGGCATCCTGGCCGCTCGCCAGGCGCCGGCGCACGCCCAGGGAACGAAGCTGCACTGGGTCCGCTGGGTGGACTTCATCCCCGAGTCCGACGTGGAGTTGAAGCGTCAGATGCCGGAGGCGTCGAAGGCGCTCGGCGCCGAGGTCACGCTGGAGACCATCAACGCCAACGACCTGCAGCCGCGCATCACCGCGGCGGTCCAGTCGGGCAGCGGGGCCGACATCTTCAACTTCCAGTACAACTGGGCGCACCTGTACCAGAACGCCGTCGCCGACGTCAGCGACGTCGCCAGCGACCTGGCGAAGGCCGAGAACGGCTTCTACGAGGTGTGGGCGCCGTCGTGCCAGGTCAACGGCAAGTGGCTGTCGGTGCCGCACTCGATCGTCGGCAACGCCGTCGCCTACCGCAAGTCGTGGCTGAAGGAGGCCGGGGCCAGCGCCTATCCCAAGACGTGGGACGAGACCCGCAAGCTCTTCGCCGTCCTCAAGAAGAAGGGCAAGCCCTACGGCCAGACCCTCGGTCACACGTTCGGCGACGCGCCGACCTTCTCCTATCCGATGCTGTGGGCCTTCGGCGGCGCCGAGACCGACCCCAGCGGCAAGAAGGTCGTGATCAACAGCAAGGGAGCCGTGGAGTCGGTGAAGTTCATGCAGGCCTTCTGGAAGGAGTGCTGCGACGAGGGCGGACTGGCCTGGGACGACACCAACAACAACCGCGCCTTCCACGCCGGCGAGATCTCGGCCACCCTCAACGGCGCCTCGATCTACATCGTCGCCAAGCGCCAGAAGGACAAGATCAAGGACGACAAGGGCGAGCCGCTCTGGCAGGACATCGACCATGCGCCGCTGCCGACCGGTCCCGCCGGTGGGTACCTGCTGTTCCTCAACCAGTCTCACGCGGTGATGAAGTACGGCAAGAACCAGAAGCTGGCCAAGGACTTCCTGCGCTGGCTGCACAAGCCCGACAGCTACGGCAAGTGGTTCACGACGCAGGAAGGCTACTCGGTTGGCGCCACCCACAAGTGGGAAAACGATCCGATGTGGGGCAAGCTGGACGAGCCGCTGAAGATGTTCCGAACCGCCGCCCGCAACACGCGGTTGTTCGGGTACGCGGGCCCGTCCACCGCCAAGGCGACCGAGGCCTTCACCAAGTACATCGTCACCGACATGTACGCCAAGGGCGTGCAGGGCATGGGCGCCGAGGATGCCGTGAAGTGGGCCGAGGGCGAGCTGAAGAAGATCTACGAGGGCTAACCGAACGCTCCTGACTGGAGAGAGCTCGATGGAACGACGGGCGTTCCTCAGGCTGTCGGGTATCGCCGGGATCCTGGCCGCGCAGCGGGCCCCGGCCTTCGCGCAGGGCACCAAGCTGCACATCGTGCGCTGGGTCGACTTCATCCCGGAGGCCGACGTCGAGCTCAAGCGGCAGGCACCGGAGGCCTCCAAGGCGCTCGGGGCCGAGGTGCAGCTCGAGTTCATCAACGCCAACGACCTCCAGCCGCGCATCACCGCCGCCATCCAGTCGGGCAGCGGCGCCGACATCATCCAGATGCTGTGGAACTGGCCGCAGCTCTACGCCAACGGTCTGCTCGACGTCTCCGACGTCGCCGAGCCGATCGGCAAGGCCCAGGGCGGCTTCTACGAGGTCTTCGATGCGGCGGCCAAGGTCAACGGCCGCTGGCTGGCCGTCCCCCACGCCGTCATCGGCAACGCGGTCGCTTACCGGCGCTCCTGGTTCAACGAGATCGGGGTGAAGGAGTTCCCGAAGACGTGGGACGAGTATCGCGAGGTCGGCAAGAAGCTCAAGGCCAAGGGCAAGCCCATCGGGCAGGCCCTCGGGCACAGCTTCGGGGACCCGCCGACCTTCGCTTATCCGCTGCTGTGGGACTTCGGCGGCGCCGAGGTCGACAAGTCCGGCAAGAAGGTGGCGCTCAACAGCAAGGGCACC
>JBKOZA010000313.1:0-1415 GCA_046725675.1 Candidatus Methylomirabilota bacterium | reverse complement strand
GGCCTACGCGGCCCATCCCGAGCGGTTTCCGGCGGGCCCTCCGGCCCCGGTGGCAATGCCCACCGAGGTCTGGATCAACCCTCCCAAGCGCAGCGCGCCCGCGGAGGTGGCGCTTGCTCACTAAACTCGAGACCCGACTGTCTCATTCTTGTTGACAGGCTCCGCGCCTCGTCTGGGTAGGGCTCTCACAGCTGTGGACGGGCTGGCGGTCCACCCTCGTCATTGTTCAGCCCGCGACCGTCCTCGCCTGGCACCGCCAGGGATTCCAACTCTACTGGCGCTGGAAGTCCCGGCGCCGCTCAGCGGGTCGCCCGCCGCTCGATCTTGAGCTCCGCACGCTGATCCGCCGCATGGCCCGAGACAACCCGACCTGGGGCCGGCGCCGGATCCAAGCCGAACTCCGCTTCCTCGGCTATGAGATCGCCGAGCTCATCATTGCCAAGTACATGCGGCGCCCCTCGCCCCGGCCATCCGCGACGTGGCGAGCGTTCCTGGAGGCACACATCGGCGAGATTGTCGCTATCGACTTCTTCGTCGTGCCCACCCTCACCTTCCAGTTGTTCTTCGGATTCCTGATCCTTCGACACCACCGTCGAGAACTCGTCCATGTCAACGCCACCGACCACCCCACCGCCGCCTGGGCCGCCCACCAATTGGTCGAGAGCTTCCCGGAGGAGACAGCGCCCACGTACCTGCTCCGCGATCGGGACGCCAGCTACGGCGGCGTATTCGTGCGCCGGGTGAAAGGCCTGGGGATGCGCGAGATCCTCATCGCCCCTCGGGCGGCCTGGCAGAATCCCTTCGCCGAGCGCATCATCGGCTCGATTCGACGGGAATGCCTCGATCACGTCATTGTGATCAACGAACGGCATCTCCGACGTCTGCTGCGCAGTTATCTCGCGTACTACAACGCCACCCGCCCGCATCAGTCCCTTCACAATGACAGCCCCCGTCGACGCGAGGTGCAAATGTCAGCGAGCGAGGGCATCGTCGCGATCCCGCAGGTCGACGGACTTCATCACCGGTATCAGCGCGCCGCCTGAGTACCGCGGTTGCCCGCCACGATGCTCAAGAGATGTCGGTCGTCTTGTGTCCCTTCCCCGTCCGTCTGCCCACTTGACGCAGCCGTTGCCCGGCGGCTGCCCCGGCGCAATCGGCTCGGTCTACACGTTGACGCCAGAGGGATCCGACGCGCCAGCCTCCGCAGCGCGAATGAAGTTTGTGACCGGGACAGGCCGGCCCGTTCCCCGGCAGCCGCGTCGACACCCTGCTCGCCATGCCGCTCTGAGGCCCCGGCCGCCGAGCAGCGACCGCGACGCGGTCGTCCACTCGGCGGCCCGACCTCACCTCGCGATCAGCCGGTGACCCAGCCGTACCAGCGGTGGCTGGGCCTGGCGCCCTCCTCGAGATACGCC
>JBKOZA010000312.1:0-4158 GCA_046725675.1 Candidatus Methylomirabilota bacterium | reverse complement strand
TGGATGCTCGGCACGCCGGTCAGATCGGTGAAGCGGCCACCCGCCTCCTCGACGATGACCTTGCACGGCGCCAGGTCCCACGGCTTGAGGTCGGTCTCGACATAGATCTCGGCCTTGCCCTCGGCGACGAGCGCATAGCCGAGATAGTCGCCGAAGCCGCGCTGGCGCCCGGTGGCGTCGACCAGACGTACGAAGCCGTCCCAGTAACCGGCCTCGCGCAGGAGCTTGAGCCCGGCGTGCAGCAGCGTGGCCTCGCCGAGCTCCGCGATCGCGGAGACCCGCAGCCGCTCGCCGTTCGCCCAGGCCCCGCCGTCCCGGCGCGCGGCCAGTAGCTCGCCGGTCACCGGGTTGTGGATGACGCCGACGGTGACCTCGCCCTGCTCCTCCAGGCCGATCAGCGTCGCCCACACGGGCAGGCGCCGGATGAAGTTGTTGGTGCCGTCGATCGGGTCGATGATCCACCGCCGCTGCTGATCGCCGACGGCCCCGAGCTCCTCGCCGAGAAATCCGTGATCGGGGAACGCGCGACCGAGCACCTCGCGGATCGCCTGCTCGGCCCCGCGGTCGGCCTGGGTCACCGGCGTGGCATCGGCCTTGAGCGTGACGTCGAAGCCGGTCCGGTAGTAGCGGAGGGCGATCTCGCCGGCCGCGCGGGCCGCCTCCACCGCCGCGGCCAGCGCGCGCTCGCGATCAACCACCTCCGGGCCCCGCCGCCGGCGGCGTCGGGCGCCCGCGCCCGGTCATCGGGCCGTGGACTCCTCGCCGGGGAACGGCTCGCCGCGCTCCTCCAGGACCTTGCCGTAGACTTCCAGCGCGTCGACGACGACCGGCATGCCGCCATAGGTGACCTGCTGGAAGAGGACCTCGGCGACCTCCTGGCGGGTGGCGCCCACGTTCAGCGCGGCGTGGATGTGCACGTGCAGCTCGTGGGGTCGATGGAGCACGGTGAGCGAGGCGATCGCGCAGAGCTCGCGCTGCTTCTGCGAGATGACCTCGCGGCTGTACAGCACGCCGGTGAAGAACAGCGACAGGTCGCGGGCCAGCCCCTTGTCGAAGCGTTTCCAGTGGTCGAACCCGACGGCGTTGGTGACGCCGCGGAACAGCGTGGCGCTCGTGCTCCGGGTCCGCTCCCGAACCGCGGCATCGTCCATGAGTCCCATGACAATCCTTTCGGTGTCCGGCGGCGGCCGGTTTCACGCCGACCGCTCGCGCGGTGACTCGGGCGACGCCCGCGCGGCGCTCGCCGACACGGGCGAGATCATCGCACAGGATGTCCGTGATAGGCTGATCGACATGCTCAACCCGCACATCTTCCGCGCGTACGACGTGCGCGGTCGCGTCGGCAGCGACATCAACCCCGAGGTGTTCGCGGAGGTCGGCCGCGCCTACGCGACCCTCATTCGCCGCAACCGCGGGCGTACCGTCGCCGTGGGCCAGGACAACCGCGAGTCGTCGGCGTCGCTCAAGGCGGCGTTCACCGACGGCGTGCGCGCCGCCGGCGTGGACGTCGTCGACGTCGGTCAGGTCACCACGCCGATGCTGTACTTCGCGACCGCCCACTGGCGCCTGGACGGTGGCGCCAACATCACGGGCAGCCACAACCCCGTCGACTACAACGGCGTGAAGATGGTGCACCCGGGCGCCGCCCCGCTCAGCGAGGAGGAGATCCAGGCGCTGCGCCGGCACATCGAGACCGGCGACCTCGAGCAGGGCAGCGGCGCGGTGACGGCGCGCAGTCCGCGCGACGACTACTTCGCGACGGTAGCGGCGCTGGTCCGTCCCGCCCGTCGCCTGCGCGTGGTCGCCGACGCCGGTAACGGCGTGGCCGGCCTCTACGGACCGGACCTGCTCCGGCGCATCGGCTGCGAGGTCATCGAGCTGCACTGCGAGTCCGACGGCCGCTTCCCCAACCACCTGCCCGATCCCGAGGACCCCGCCAACGTCGTCGACCTGCAGGCTCGGGTCGTGGAGGCCGGCGCGGACCTGGGCCTGGCCTGGGACGGCGACGCCGACCGGGTCGGCGTCATCGACGAGCGCGGCCACCGGCACGAGGCCGACCTCATCCTGGTCCTGCTCGCCCGCGACCTGCTGCAGCGCCACCCGGGCGCCAAGATCGTGTTCGACGTGAAGTCGTCCCAGTCGCTGGTGGACGACATCCGCCGTCACGGCGGCGTGCCGGTGATGTGGAAGACCGGCCACTCGCACCTCAAGCGAAAGATGCGCGACGACAAGATCCTGCTCGGCGGCGAGGTCAGCGGTCACATGTTCTTCGGCGAGGGTTATTACGGGGTGGACGACGGACTGCTCGCCGCTTGCAAGATCGTGGACATCATCGCCCAGCAGCCGGGGCCAGCTTCGCGGCGCTTCGACTCGATCGAGCACTTGCACGCCACGCCCGAGCTCAAGGCGCTCTGCCCCGACGACAAGAAGTTCGGGCTCATCCACGAGCTGGTGCGGGATCTCAAGCAACGCTACCAGACGATCGACATCGACGGCGCCCGCGTCCTGTTTCCCGACGGCGGCTGGGGACTGGTGCGCGCCTCGAACACGAGCCCGTACCTCACCCTGCGATTCGAGGGCCACAGCGAGGCCCAGATCGACGCCATGAAGCGCGTCATCTACGACGCCCTCCGCCGCTACCCCTACGTGACGCTGCCCGGATAGGCGGACGTGGGTGGCCCCACGCGGAGGTTCGAATCCTCCTTCCCCCCAGATCGGTTCAGTCGATGACCTGATCCGCCCGCGCCAGCAGCGACGGCGGGATCGTCAGGCCGAGCGCCTTCGCAGTCTTCAGGTTGAGCACCAGCTCGAACTTGGTCGGCCGCTCGACCGGCAGCTCTGACGGCTTGGCGCCCTTGAGGATTCGATCCACGTAGCCGGCTGCTTGCCGGTACAGGTCTTCGGCGTTCGCTCCGTAGGACATGAGCCCGCCGGATTGCGGATAGAGACTGAACACGTACATTCCGGGCAGTCGGCGCTGGGCCGCTGCATCGATGACCAGCGCCCGATTGACGACAAAGAGGTCGTCCTGCTGCACGACGAAGGCGCCGACGTGCGCGGCCGCCATGCGTGCAAACGCCCCTTCGAACTCGGAAGGCGCGCGGACCTCGGCGAGATGAAGAGTCAATCCCAAGCCGCGAGCGGCTGCCTCCATCTCGGTCAGTTGGGTCCGGTGAACCGCGTAACCGGGATTGGCCAGGTGGCCGACTCGCGCTAGGCCGGGGATCGTCTCCTTGAGCAGCTCCAGGCGCTTGGACATGAGTTCTCGATTGATGGTGGTGAGCCCGGTGAAGTTCCGGCCTGGCCGCGACAGGGTATCGACGAGCCCGATCGCGACCGGCTCACTCACTTGGGCGAACACGACCGGGCGTGTGGTTCCGGTTCGCTTCGTGGCCAGGGACGCCGGCGTGTTCACCGCAAATATGACGTCCAGCGGCAACCGCGCCAGTTCGGCCGCGAGCGCATCGAGAGTGGACTTCCCCGCTCCCTGCCATCGGTACTCGATCGAGAGGTTCTTTCCTTCCAGCCAACCGTGATCTCGAAGCCCATCGGTGAACGCCTTGCGGAGCTCAGCGTTTGTCGTAGCGGTACCCAAGGATAGATAGCCGACCTGGGCTACCTTGCCCGCTGGCTGCGCCTCGACAGCTCGTGGGGCGACGACAGCACCGGCCAGCGCTGTCAGCAGGAAGCGGCGACGGTCCATGCCGAGACGGTAAGTCGGTTCAATCGTCAAACGCAAGTGCGCCGCCGTCGGCCATTCTACGTCGTCAGGACGTGGCGGACGGCGTCGAGGACGGTGGGAGCGGTGGGGCAGTCGCGTGGGGGCCAGCAGTGGCCGGGGTCCATGAGGACGGCGTCGAGGCCGGCGGCGCGGGCGCCGAGGACGTCGATGGAGTAGAGATCGCCGATGTAGGCGGCCTCGGCTGGCTGCACGGCCGCTCGCTCCAGTGCGATGCGGAAGATACGCGGATCGGGCTTCTCGACGCCGACCTCCGAGGAATCGATGACGAAGTCGAGGTGTCGCGCCAGGCCGATCGTCTGCAAGATTCCGGCGATCGTGCCGTTGGAGTTCGAGACGACCGCGGTCGCGACGCCGGCCTGGCGGGCCAGACGCAGCGCCGGCTCGGCGGCCGGATCGATCACCGTCCACAGGCCCCG
>JBKOZA010000311.1:0-5519 GCA_046725675.1 Candidatus Methylomirabilota bacterium | reverse complement strand
GTGCTGGAGCGCTGCGGCCACCTGCCGCCGATCGAGCAGCCCGACGCCTACGTCAAGCTTCTCCTCGACTTCCTGGGAGCGCCATGAAGCTCTACTACTTCAGCGAGATGCCGCACCACGAGTTCCCCGACGAGGAGGGCGACAGGTATCCGTCGCTCCGGCTCGAGCTACCCAACCGTTTCTTCGACCGGGCCAAGGCCGCCGCCAACTACCGGCGGTACCTCGACGAGTACGAGCTGGCCGACCGGGTCGGCTTCGACGGCCTCATGATCAACGAGCACCACTCCACGCCCTCGTGCGTGAACGTGGGCGCCAACATGACGGCGGCCATCCTGGCCCGCACGACCCAGCGGGCCAAGCTGTTGCTCCTCGGCAACATCCTGCCGATCGAGGACAACCCGGTGCGGATGGCCGAGCAGATCGCCATGGCCGACCTGATCTCGGGCGGCCGCGTGCTGTCCGGCTTCGTGCGCGGCGTCGGGGTAGAGACCTGGTGGGCGAACGCCAACCCGGTACACAACCGCGAGCGGTTCGAGGAGTGCCACGACCTGATCCTCAAGTGCTGGACCACGCCGGGCCCGTTCCGGTGGGAAGGCCGCCACTACCACTTCCGCCACGTCAACCCGTGGTGCCTGCCGCTGCAGCGGCCGCATCCGCCGATCTGGGTGCCGGGCACCGCGAGCCCCGAGACCGCCGTGTGGGCCGGGCGGCTGGGGTACACCTACGTGCCGTTCCTGGTGCCCTTCGACATCGCGCGCGAGCTATTCGACTTCTACCGCCAGGGCGCCGCCGAGGTGGGCCGCACCGTCACGCCCGAGGACCTCGGCTTCCTGATCTGCGCCGTCACCGCCGATACGAAGGCCAAGGCGCTGGAAGCGGGGCGGCACTTCGTGTGGCGCATGGGCCCGACGCTGCGGGGACCGGTCGAGTATTTCTCGCCCCCGGGCATGCGCTCGCGGGCCGGCACGCAGTTCGCCCTCAAGGCCCGGCCGCGCTCGCTGGCCAGCATGGGCTACGACGAGCTGGTGCGCGAGCACTTCATCATCGCCGGCACGCCCGACGAGGTCGCCGACCGCTTCGCCCACGTGCAGCGACAGCTCGGCATCGGCCATCTCCTGCTCGAGGCGCAGGAGTCGCGCATGGACCATCCGACCACGATGCGCTCGATCGAGCTGATGGGCGCCAAGGTCATTCCCGCGATGGGAGATCTGTGATGGCGTCGTGAGCTTCGACTACCACGAGCCGACGTCAGTGCGCGAGGCGGTCGAGCTCGGCGCCCGGTTCGGCCCGGAGGGACGCTTCCTGGCCGGCGGCACCGACCTGCTGATCCAGATGCGCCGGGGCCAGCTCGCCCCCCGGCACGTCGTGAGCCTGCACCGCGTGTCCGGGCTCGACGCGATCGAGACCGATGGCGCGATCACCCTGGGCGCGCTCGTGACCCACCGCCGCCTGGAGCGCGTCCCCGAGTTCCGGGGCCCCCTGCGGGCGCTGATCGAGGGGGCCGAGGTCGTGGGGGGGCACCAGATCCGCAACGTGGCCACGGTGGGTGGCAACATCGCCAACGCCTCCCCGGCCGCCGACGTGGTTCCGGTGTTGCTCGCGCTGGATGCCGAGGTCACGTGCCTCGGGCCCGGCGGCGAGCGATCGCTGCCGCTGGAGACGTTCGCGTCGGCGCCCGGCGTGACGGCGCGGCGGCCCGACGAGCTGTTGACCCGGACGCGCTGTCCCGCGCTGGCGCCGCGCTCGGCGACCGCGTTCCTCAAGGCCGGGCGGCGGCGAGCGATGGAGATCGCCCTCGTGTGCGTGGCCGTGCGCCTGACCCTCGACGCCAGCCTCGAGCGGTGCCTCGACGCGCGAATCGCCCTGGGGGCGGTGGGCCCGACCACGCAGCGCGCGCGCGCCGCCGAGCGAAGCCTGCAGGGCCTCCCGATCACCGCCGAGGCCCTCGGCGCTGCCGGACGCGCGGCCGCCGGCGAGTGCCGGCCCATCACGGACGTGCGGGCCTCGGCGCGCTATCGCGCGTTGCTGGTGGCCACGCTGGTGGCCCGGGCGCTCGACCGGGCGGTGGCACGCATCCACCAGGCCGCGTGATGGCCCGGGTCTCTCTGAGCCTGACGATCAACGGCGCGGCCCACGAGGTCCTGGTCGAGCCGCATCGCACGCTCCTGGAGGTGCTGCGCACCGATCTCGGGCTGACCGGCACCAAGGAGAACTGCCTGGACGCCGAGTGCGGCGTCTGCACCGTGCTGCTGGACGGCGTGGCCGTCAACGCGTGCATCCTGCTCGCCGTCCAGTGCCGCGAGCGGGCAGTCGTGACGATCGAGGGCCTGGCTGCCGGCGACGCGCTGCATCCGCTGCAGCGCGCGTTCGTCGACGCCGGGGCCGTGCAGTGTGGCTACTGCATCCCGGGGATGATCCTGGCCGCCAAGGCCTGTCTCGAGGACAACGCCGATCCCACCGAGGAGGAGGTCCGGGCGGCGCTGGCCGGGAACCTCTGTCGATGCACGGGCTACCAGAAGATCGCCGAGGCGGTGCTGAGCGCCGCTCGCGCCGCGTCGGCGGGGGCGCGATGACGGCGGCGACGCGGATCGTCGGGCGCTCGCTGCCCCGCATGGACGCGCCGGGCAAGGTCACCGGCGCGGCGATCTACGCGGCCGACTTCACGCTGCCCGGGATGCTGCACGGCAAGGTGCTGCGCAGCCGGGAGCCGCACGCGCGCCTGCTGCGGATCGACGCGAGCCGCGCGGCCCGGCTACCCGGCGTGCGGGCGGTGATCACCGCCGCCGACGTAGTCGACGTGCGCTACGGCGGCAGCGTCAAGGACGAGGAAGTCTTCGCGCGCGAGCGGATCCGCTTCGCCGGCCAGCCGCTGGCAGCCGTCGCCGCCACCACGCTGGAGACGGCCACCGCCGCCCTGGCCGCCATCGAGGTGATCACCGAGCCACTGCCGCCGGTGCTCGACGTGGCTGCCGCCCTGGCGCCCGACGCCCCCCTCGTGCACGAGGGTTGGGCCGGTTACACGGCGCTGCCCATCCTTCACCGCGACCGCAACGTCTGCAACCGGGCCCGCATCGTCGTCGGCGACGTCGAGCGTGGCTTCGACGAGGCCGAGCGCGTCTTCACGCACCGGTTCACCACGCGCAGCGTGCACCAGGGCTACACCGAGCCGCGCGCGGCCGTCGCCCAGTGGGACACCGCCGGCGGGGTGAGTGTCTGGTCGAACACCCAGCTGCCCTTCGAGGTCCAGAGCACCCTCTCGGAAATCTTGCAAGTCCCGCCCTCGCGCGTGCGCGTGATCGTGCCGGGTGTCGGCGGCGGTTTCGGGGGCAAGCTTCGCGTCGGCGTCGAGCACTTCGCCGCGCTTCTCGCGCGCGCGACCGGCCGGGCCGTGAAGGTGATGACGACCAGCGAGGAGGAGCTGACCGCGGCCTACGCGCGGCAGCCGGCCATCGTCGAGCTCAAGACGGGGGTGACGCGCGACGGACGGATCCTCGCTCGCGAGGGCCGTCTCTGGTTCGACACCGGCGCTTTCGCGGGATCGGGGCCGGGGGTGGCGTCGGTGGCCACGCTGATGCTCGCCGGCCCGTACCGTATCCCCAACCTGCTGCTCGAGGGCTACGCCGTCTACACCCACAAGACGAACTTCGGCTCCTTCCGGGCGCCGTCGGGACCGCAGGCGAACTTCGCGGTGGAGTCCCAGATGGACATCATCGCCGACGCGCTCGGCCTCGATCCGCTCGAGCTCCGCCTGCGCAACATCGTGCGCGAGGGCGAGGAGGGGCCGACGGGCCAGGTGCTCACGGCGGTCGGGCTCGAGGAGTGTCTGCGCAAGGCGGCCGCCGCGATCGGGTGGGAGGAGCGGCGGCCGGCGCGGGGACGCGGCAAGGGCATCGCCTGCGGATGGTGGACCACCACGGGCGGCTCGTCCGGCGTGTACGTGAAGGTCAACCCGGATGGGACGGTGGCTCTCAACACTGGGGCCGCCGAGATCGGCACCGCCGCGCTGACAGGCGCGGCCCAGGTGCTCGCCGAGGACCTGGGCGTGGAGCTGGCCGACATCCACGTCGTCTCGGCGGACACGCTG
This sequence comes from Candidatus Methylomirabilota bacterium, assembly GCA_046725675.1. GTDB lineage: Bacteria > Methylomirabilota > Methylomirabilia > Rokubacteriales > CSP1-6 > AR5. The sequence goes on along the minus strand of JBKOZA010000311.1, from coordinate 1,435 downwards.
TCCACTCCGTTCGACTTCGGCGCCCAGGGCAGTCGCACAGCCTTCGCGGTCGGCAATGCCTGCCGGGCAGCCGTCGCCGACCTCAAGCGCCAGATCCTGGCGCTGGCAGCGCGGCATCTCGACGTAGCGGAGGGCGCGCTGCAGATGCGCGACGGTTGCGTGACCGCAGCCGTCGAGGGCAAACGGGCGACGCTGGCGGAGCTGGCGCGACTCTCCCAGGCCTCCGGCGGAGGTCTGATCGCTCACGGCACGTTCGTCGCCCCGCCGACACCGTACGACACCAAGCGAGTGGAGGGGCACGTCTATCCGGCGTTCCACTCGCCGAGCTTCCACGCCCATGCCGTCGATCTGTCGGTCGACGCCGACACGGGCGAGGTCACCGTGCATCGCTACGTCGTCGCCCAGGACGTCGGCTTCGCCATGAACCCGACCTACATCGAGGGCCAGATCGAGGGTGGAGTGGCCCAGGGGCTCGGCCAGGCGCTCTCCGAGGAGATCGTCTACGAGAACGGCCGCGTGCTGAACGCCAACCTCACGGACTACAAGATGCCGACCGCGGTGGACGTGCCGCGCGTCGAGTCGATCCTGGTGCAGCACCCGAGCCTGGTCGGGCCGTTCGGGGCCAAGGGCGTCGGCGAGCCGCCCAACATCGAGCCGCCGGCGGCGGTGGCCAACGCGGTGGCGAGCGCGACGGGCGTTCGGATCACCGACCTGCCGATCACCGCCGAGAAAATCGCCCTCGCCCTGCAAGAGCCGCCGCCGTGAGGACCGGGCTCCTGCTGCTGCCCTCCCGTCCGGCGGCCGAGCTGGTCGAGACCGCGGTCCGCGCCGAGGCGCTCGGCTACGACGACCTCTGGGTCGCCGACGAGCGGTTCTTCCGCGAGGTCTACACGGTGCTCGGTCTGATCGCGGCCCGCACCAGCCGCATTCGCCTCGGTCCCGGCGTGACCGACCCGTACTCGCGGCACGCCGCGCTGACCGCCATGGCCATCGCCACGCTCGACGAGGTCTCGGAGGGCCGGGCGCTCCTGGGCCTGGGCGCCGGGGTGTCCGGATTCCGTGAGCTCGGCGTCGACGTGGCGCGCTCCGCCGTCGCCATCCGCGAAGCCGTGGAGCTGATCCGCCGCCTGCTGGCCGGGCACACGGTCACCGCGAAGGGCGCCGAGGTGAAGTTCGACGACGGTCGCCTCGACTTCACGCCGCCGCGCGCCGAGGTGCCGATCTACGTCGCCTCCCAGCGCGAGGCCGGCTGCCGGGTGGCGGGTCGCGTCGCCGACGGTGCGATCATGCAAGGCTGCGTCGCCGAGCCGCTGGTGCGGTTCTTCCGGGACACCGTGGCCGAGGGCGCCCGGCGCGCCGGGCGCGATCCGGCCAGCGTGGAGCTGGTCGCGCGCATCAACGTGTGCATCGCCGACGACCCGGGCATCGCGCGCGA